>JAAYVM010000120.1 GCA_012517145.1 Acholeplasmataceae bacterium | reverse complement strand
CTAACCACTATCTCAAAACAATCCGAGTTAGCGGAAGAAGGCCCTACCAAAAGGCCCATATGCCCAACTTCAGTAATGGAAGAGACATGCTGTCCAATAATAGCATCAACACCTTCCAGAACATTGGCTTTTACCATTTCAATGGCGCCACCAGGCGGTTTCTCCTCTGCATGTTGGAAAATAAAGACAAATTCACCCTTCAGGTCTTGCTGATTTTTGCTGAAAACGCTCAGAACGCCCATTAACATAGCTGTATGAGCATCATGGCCGCAAGCATGCATCACACCTTCATTCCGCGAAGCATATTCCACCCCTGTCATTTCCGGCATTTTGAGTGCATCAATATCGGCACGCAAAGCAATCGTCGGTCCGTCTTCAGCACCTTTAATTCTGGCAACCAAACCGGTATCTGTCGGCCTTGTAATTGCAACATTTCCCAGTTTTTCGATTTCATTAATCAAGAATTTAGTTGTTTCAACTTCATCAAAAGAAAGTTCCGGGTATTGGTGAAAATGTCTTCTCCACTCCACAACTTTGGGCATAATATCCTTAATATCTTGTTTAAATATCGGTTCCATCATCTACTCTCCTCCTCACTTTTCCTTGATCAATTGTTGAAAACGAATTGCTGCATTCAACATAACTGAGATTCCTACAGAAAAGGAGTCTTCGTCAACACGAAACTTAGAACTGTGAGTAGGATAACTACAATCCAGTTTTTCATTGCTAGTTCCCAGGAAATAAAAGCTGCCCGGAACTTTTTGCAAATAATAAGAAAAATCTTCGCCGCCCATGCCCGGCTCCATAATTTCGGCAGTACCGGGGCCATAAATTTCATCAGTCACTTCCATCAGTGCCTTTGTAAACTCAGGTGTGTTGTACATATTGTCATAGCCATAGACATATTTGTATTCGATTTTAATGCCAGATGCTTCTGCGTATTTGCCGGCTATCTTTCCGATTTCTTTTTCAACCAATTCTCTTTTTTCTTGCGAATAAGTACGCACAGTACCACTGATTACTGCTGTGTCCGGAATAATATTATGAGCAGTACCGCTATTAAATTGAGTTACGCTCAAAACAGCATTATCATTTGCCGGTATATGTCTTGACACAATATTCTGCAGTGCTGTAACAACCTGAGCCGCAACAGGAATAGGGTCCACACATAATTGCGGTGAGGACGCATGTCCACCTTGTCCTATAAAAGTTACTTGAAATTGGTCAGTATTAGCCATAAGGTATCCAGGGCGTGTTCCGATGTGTCCCACGTTGATTTTCGGTCCGACATGCTGCCCAATAATCGCGTCAACGCCTTCTAAAACGCCTTTTTCAACAAGTTCTTTGGCACCGCCGGGGAAATTTTCCTCTGCTGCCTGAAAAATAAAGACAAATGAACCTTCCAAATCTTTTCTGCGCTCGTACAAAACATGAAGTGCGCCAAGCAGCATAGCCGTATGAGTATCATGTCCGCAGGCATGCATCACGCCCTCATTCATAGATGAAAAATCAACACCGCTGTTTTCAGTAATTTTGAGTGCATCAATGTCGGCACGCAAAGCAATAACAGGACCAGGGTTACCCGTATCTAAGCGTACAACAATGCCGGTAGGCGAAATTCTTTCATATGTTAACTCACCAAGATCCTTGACCTGTTCGATAATATATTCCGTCGTCTTAAACTCTTCAAAAGAAGGCTCCGGATACTGATGCAGATGACGCCGCCACTGCTTCACTTTTGGTATAACGGCCTCAACATTTTCTTTGAAAAAATTCATCCTATCCACCTCTAGATTAGTAAATTTACGTTCGGCACTGCCATTTATTCTAATTGCCCATATCAGATGCTGACAATGCCTGTTGCTGATACTTCAATACTTCTGCCGCTGAACAATAAACCCAATGTCCCGGCAAAATTTCATACATACCAGCCACAGTACCCTCAGGATATTTATGAGTAGAAGTATCGTAGTCTATACGTTTTCGTTGTTTTTCTTTATGCAGGTCTGTCAGTGGTGAAGCTGAAAGCAAAGAAATCGTATAGGGATGCAATGGCCTATTATACAATTCGTCTGCATCAGCTAATTCCAGTATTTTGCCATCTTTCATAACAGCAATACGGTCGCTGATGTATTTAACCATTGACAAATCATGCGCTATAAACAAATATGTAATTGCTCTTTCCTTGCGCAGTTTAATTAACAAATTAACAATCTGAGCTTGAATTGACACGTCTAAAGCTGATAAACATTCATCAGCAATAATAAAATCCGGTTGTACGCATAAAGCTCTGGCAATACCGATACGTTGGCACTGGCCGCCAGAAAACTCCGTTGGATAACGATTGGCATAACTACGATTAATTCCTACAATATCCAACAGTTCGTTGACCCTTTGAGTTACCTCGGCATCAGTGCTGCAGATCTTGTGTAAACGTAAGGCGTCGCCGATAATAGTTTTAACCGGAATACGAGGATTTAATGACGCAAAAGGATCTTGGAAGATCATCTGCATAGATTTACGAAATTTAAGAACTTCTTGTTTGTTATTAAGCTTGCTGATATCTTGTCCTTTGTATGTCACTTCACCTGAAGTGATGGATTCAAGCTTAATAATAGACCTTCCTGTTGTTGATTTGCCGCTCCCAGACTCTCCGACCAGGCCTAACGTCTCGCCCTTATAAATATCAAAAGAAATGTTATCTATCGCCCGCACTTCGCCCTTTTTGCCGGGGTTAAAAACCTTTTTCAAACCACGTATTTTTAAGACGACTTCTCTATTCTCCTGCGCAGGCAATACTTGCGTCATAGACATCTACCTCCTTTTCCTTCTTGTTAAAAGACTTGAATGTTTTATACCGCCTTAAAATTTCCTCTGGCGGGATTACCTTTGGAGCATCCGGATGCAAAAGCCAGGTAGCTGCATAATGTGAATCGCTTACTTTAAAGAAAGGCGGTTTCTCCTCGAAATCAATTTGCAGCGCATAAGCATTACGCTGAGCAAAAGCGTCACCCTTAGGCATATTCAGCAAATTCGGCGGTGCTCCCGGAATACTGTAAAGATTCTCATCTTCTGTATCCAGTGAAGGCATGGAACAAATCAGGCCCCATGTATAAGGATGCTGTGGATAATAAAAAACTTCCTCTGCCGTACCAACTTCTATGATTCTGCCGGCGTACATAACGGCAACTCTGTCTGCCACATGAGCTACAACGCCCAAGTCATGTGTGATAAAGATAACAGACATATTTAATTTTTCTTTCAGCTCGTCAATCAAATCCAAGATCTGGGCTTGAATCGTTACGTCCAGAGCCGTTGTTGGTTCGTCAGCAATCAAAATTTCTGGTTTGCAAGCAAGTGAAAGCGCAATCATGACACGCTGACGCATGCCGCCGGAAAATTGGTGCGGATAATTTTTGCTGCTTTCTTCCGGATTACGGATGCCAACAAGATCAATAAGGTTTACCGCTTCCTTCATTGCCTCCGTTTCAGATAGTTTCTGATGTTTGACAATTGATTCCGCAATCTGCTTGCCAACAGTCATCGTCGGATTAAGCGACGTCATTGGATCTTGAAAAATCATGGCAATTTTCTTGCCGCGAATTTTTTGCATTTCTTTTTCCGGTAATTCCAATAAATTGCAGCCATTATAAAGAATTTCGCCTTTTTCATACAGAGTATTGCCTTGCGGCAATACTCTGTTGATGGCTTTTACCGAAACGGATTTACCGGAACCAGATTCACCAACGATAGCAAGTGTCTCTCCTTTTTTTAAATCAAAAGTTACTCCTTGGACGGCGCAAACTTTGCCGTCCAAGGTTTGAAACGAAATTGTCAAATCTTTTACGCTCAAAATCGTTTCCTTCATAATCGATTACCTCCTAAAAACGCTCTCTCACTAACAAATTCCATAGTCACGTATTGAATCAGCTGCGGTATAAAAAACGTTCAGCTTCTTATTTGCTTTCAAGGCTCCATTCATGAAGATCAACCAAAGAGCCATCCCAGAATTCTTTAATACCACCCTTAAGGTTTTTGCTTTGGGCAATAATAAAATCTGGCGAATACAAGGATGTAATAAATTGTTGTTCTTTCATGTATTTTTGAATTTCGCTGTAAGCAGCTTTGCGTTCATCCGGATTCGTCATTGTTGCAGCCTTCAACATCATATCCGTTACCTTGGGATCATTAGTATGAGCGTAATTGTTGCTGCCGCCCGGTACAAAGTAATTACTATAATCAGGATCTACAAGCAGTCCATAACCAATCAAAATCATTTGGTAATCGCCTTTTCTAGCCTTAGCAAGCAATGTTGGGAAATCAACTTTCTCTTGTTTAACGTTCAGGCCGATAGCTTTCAAATCTTGTTGAATCAAGTCAGCGGATTGTTCACGAAGAACATTGCCCAGAGGAACATTCAAAACAATTTCTTTAGAGGTATCAAAACCAGATTCTGCCAGTAGTTTCTTAGCTTTTTCAGTATCGTAAGGCAATGGAGTTACGGTTTTATCATATACAGAACTTGCAGGAACATAAATAGTCGGAACAAGTCTTGCTGCACCTTTGTAAAGTTGATCAACGATTTGTTGACGGTTGATAGCAGTTGTAACTGCCTGACGGAATTTAACATTAAATTCCGGATTGCTATTGTTAACATCCAAATATTGTCCTATAAAAGCGGGCGCTGCTTTTACATACAAATTTTTATCCTGTTGCAGCATAGCAAGGTCTTTGACCGGAACAATGCCGATACCGCCGCCGGCTACCATCTGAATGCCACCGGATTTCAACTCAGTAACAAGGTTAGTACCATTCATAATACGGATAAATATTTTCTTCAGTTTAGGTTTGCCTAGGTAATAGTCGTCATTAGCAGCATATTCAACATGGTCATTGGTTTTGTAAGTTACAAACTTGAATGGGCCGCTGGTAACAGATGGCTTAGTTGCAGCTTCAGAACTGGTAACATTAGCCGGATCAATCTTTTCCCATACGTGCTTAGGAACGATATAGATCTCAAAACCTAAGAAGCCCTTAACATAGTTCGGGTCTATGGGTGTTTTAGTCTTAAATGTAATAGTATGAGCATCTTTAACAACAACACCGGAAATCGTTTTTACGCCTTCCGCCAATTTGCCGTTAGCGTCAACACCTTCCAACATTTTAATATAACTTCTCTTAGAATTTTCTACTTTAGGGTTAGCAATCAGGTTTAAGGTAAAAGCAACATCATCTGCCGTAATTGGCTTGCCATCAGTCCATTTTGCCTTTGGATTAAGCTTGACTGTAAAGTTCTGATTATCCTTGGTTTCAAAACTGTCTGCCAGTTTCGGTACAAATTTGTTTGGTTCAGGCTGACCCAAAAGGGTATCATACATAAACCTGACGGCAAATTTTCCTGCAATACCAGGGTGAAGTATAGGGTTGAAAAATTCTGGTGCATTAGCCATACCAATATATAACGTATCAGTATTTGCCGTTTTCTTATCCCCTTTTCCGCAGCCGCTTAACAGCGAAACGCCTACCATTAAGGCCGCTCCGACAACTAACAGCTTTTTCGAACGCATCCAACTTAATAATCCCATTTAAAAGCCCCTCTCTTTTCTCTTATTGATAAATTTAATACCACCATTATTTAGAATCTCCGCCAACGGCTTCATTAAGTCCGTCGCCGAAGAAATTAATGGTTAACACAGCAATCAAAATAGCAATACCCGGTGGAATCCAGCGCCAGGGCTCTGCTGAAAGAGTCGTCAGCGATTGAGCGCTGGTCAGCATATTTCCCCAGCTGGCAGTCGGCGGCTGCACGCCCATGCCAAGAAAACTCAGCGAAGCTTCCATTAATATTGCCGAAGCGATACCAAAGGTAGCATTGACAAGAATTGGCGACAATACATTCGGCAAAATATGTTTAAAGACAATTGTGTATGGCGAATATCCCGTCACTATAGCTGATGACACATAATCCATCGACTTTACTTTGAGTACCTCGCCACGAACCAGACGGCAAATCGGCGGCCAGCCCATAAAACCCATAACAAGCATAACTGTCATCATATTAGGTCCTATCAAACTAACGATAACCATAATGACCATGAAGTGCGGATACGCCATAAAAACTTCTGTTATGCGCATGATAACACTGTCAGCCATACCTCCGAAATAACCAGACAGCAATCCGAGTGCAATTCCGATAGCAGCATATATAAATACGGAACCAACTCCGACAATAAGCGATACCCGTGATCCGTAGATCAATCTGCTTAATACATCTCTTCCAACATCATCAGTACCCAAAAGATGGGTTGCCGTCGGTGCCGCCGCAAAATCGCCCACCGTCTGGTTAGGATTAAACGGTGCAATAACCGGAGCCAAAATAGCAATCAGGATTATGCCAGCAAACAGAAGCAAACTGCCAAAAGCTACTTTATTTCTGCGAAATCGACGCCAAGTAATACTCGCCCATGATTCTATCTTTTCTTCAGGAACATCCCGTGCCTTTTCATGTTCATCGCAAAACGATCCGGCTGTCACCTCATTAAATGCGCTGTTATTACTAACCAACACTAGTTTATCTGTATTCATACCAACGTACCTCACTTTTCATAGCGAATTCGCGGATCAATAACCGCATACAAAACATCTACAAGCAAATTCGCACACAAGACGGCAATTGCTGATAAAATAACAATCGTCATCAAAATCGGATAATCACGAGAATTGATTGCTGCTACCGTCAGCGAGCCAATCCCCGGCCACTGAAAAATTTGTTCTGTAATAACAGCACCACCGATTATCTTCGGCAAGTCAGTACCAATAACCGTAACTATAGGAATCAAAGAATTGCGAAATACGTGGGAAAACAATATTTGCCATTCTGTCAAACCTTTGGAAACCGCTGTCCTGATATAGTTTTGTTCCAAAACATCCAAAACACTGGCCCTCACATAGCGGATCATATTAGCTGAAAACTGGGAAGCCATAACGATTACCGGCAAAGTCAGATGCATTATCCTGCTGGCGATATCATTTTCCTGGCCCAGTCTAACCATTCCCCCTGTCGGGAAGAGGCCAAGCTGCACTGCCAACACATAAATCAATGCCAGACCTAAAAAAAATGGTGGAAATGAAACATTGAAAAAGGTCCAACCAATAATAAAGCGATCCAATACCGAATTCTTTTTCAGTGCCGAAATAATACCCAGCGGGATTGCCGAAAGATATGCTACAACCAGGCTAACACCCATCAAAATCAATGTTGGGTTAAGTCTCTGCATAATAATTTCGCCGACCGGCTGCCGATTGGTAAAAGAAAATCCTAAATTTCCGCTGAAAAAATTCTTAATCCATTCAAAATACTGAATAACCCAAGACTTATCTAAGCCTAATGATATTCTGGTTAATTCAATATCCGCCTGAGTCATATCCGGTGTGATGTACATATCTGCAGGATCACCAGGCGTTAGGTGCACAAGTATAAATGCGCCTACGGAAATGAGGAAAAGAACCGGAATAGAAATAACCAGACGCCTTAACACATAAACTCCCACTTACTATTCCCTCCTCTCACACGATTGAAAACTTTGAAACACTAGAACAATAGCCATACTTTTCCAGGATAAAAATAAAGCAACGGCGATTTTCACGCCGTTGCTTACGTATATTATTCCATCTGTTTTTCTATTTGTCAAGGACGAAAGTTACAAAATAATTATTATGCCAAATATTTTTTTCACTTCTTTGCATAAGACATTACAATGTTAACACCCCATATGTAAATTAAGCATATTTTTATAGCTTTTATTGCATTTCCAATATACAGGAATAAAAAGGCACTTTTATTTAGTCAAATCTAAAACCTTTTGTCATATAATAATAGCTAATTAAAATAAAAGAAAACCGCCAAGACTAAGTCTTGGCGGTACTTTTTTTTGCTGGAGCTACTAATAGGATTCGAACCTACGACCCTCTCATTACGAATGAGATGCTCTACCAGCTGAGCTATAGTAGCACTAGCGACAGTAGTATTTTACCACTACTTAATCAGCTTGGCAAGATATGGCTTAAATGCTTGTATTTTGGGCATTTTTAATGCTGAGTTTCGGCAATTTAATCTTGGTTTTAAACTTCATAATTAAACGCATGCTAAAAACTTCTATGCATTTTTTGACAGTTTTTGCCCCCAAATTACTACTTTTTGCCCCCATTTTGCCCCCAACGATACTTTAATTTTTTTAAATCTTTGCACACTTACCTACGGTTAAATTTTAAAATGTGTTTGATACTCAATACATCCATAATCATTTAATGAAAATCCAGCCTAAATGACCTATTTCACCAGCCATTTAAAAGCTGTTTAAGCTTTTCATCATGATCAAGAACGAAGGTGCAGGCTTCCCAGTCTTCTGTTGCCGGTATTTTTGTTTCGTATTTAATTGTAAATGGATTCTGCTCCGGAATTCTGTCAATGCGCTCCTTTGCCTCTTCGATCTTGTTCAAAGCAACATCAATCCAAACATCTTCCAAAGTATCTGGTATTTGACCAAACATATCCTTGATATTCTTTAACCTTGAGGACAAGACCGTATGCACTTTATCCTCAACCGAGTCTTTATAGCGCATATTGAAAATTTTTACCTTCGGAGAAACTTGTCCTATTCTTTGAATACGCCCTTTTCGCTGCTCTAATCTTGTTGGGTTCCAGGGCAAGTCAAGGTTTATAAGTGTGCTGAGCGTCTGCAGGTTAAGACCTTCGCTCGCGGCATCAGTTCCGACAAGTATCTTTATTTCGTAATCTTTTACTTTTGCCTTTATATTGTCTTTTGAATCCTTCTTGTATATACCATTCAGAAAAAAGCCTGACTTATCTCCACCTGCATAGAGTCCGATTACATTATCGGTTAAATCCTTTGAAAGTCTTTCGGCAACAAAATAAGCGCTATCATAGTATTGAGAGAATATGATGCAGCCGCTGTTTTTCCATGGCAGATCATTTTTATCAGTGCCTTTGTTTAAAATATCTAGCACCTTGATGTACTTCGGATCGTTATCATGATTAAGCGAAAGCATTTTCACGAGCTGACGGAGGCATTCTGTTTCTGCATCCGTAAGATTTTTCACTTCGCTAATAGTCTCTTCATAATCATCATCTTCTTCAAAAACCACATCAAATTCGTCCTGTAAAATTTCTTTGCCGGCTTCTGTCCATGCGAGCATTTTCTTTGCCGTATTGTCTCCTGCGATAATCGTGCTGCCAATACGTTTAAGTATCAACGTTGACATGAATCCACCAGCTTTGACACGTGAAGACAGCAAAGAGCAGAAATCCTGCGCCTTTGAATAGGCTTGTCGCAGATATCCCTCAAGGGGAATTGCGCCGTCATCACCCTCGCCATAAAGCTCTACTTCTATTTTTTTGAGATAAGTTTCGCCACTGGCCGGATTAGTGGTATTTTCAAGAAAGTCTCTTGTTCTTCTTACAATGTGTCGAATATATGGATTGTAATTTGCAACAAATGCGTCCGTAGCGTATAAAGGCTTTAGGCTCTCTTTTTTCGAACTTGAAAGAGAAGCATAGTAGTCAGCGGGTAAGACGTAAGTTTTATCAGAAATATCAAGCCTGTCTCGTATGCGGTTAACTCTGTCTTGCGCTGAATTCGTTTTGGCTGGAAAAGGATTTCTAATGATATCCCACATCTTGATCTCGCTGTCCGGATAAGGTTCTTTACCACAAACCATATCAAGCATTAATTGAGGTTTTTTGTGCCATTCACTATATATGTCGCCCATAACCTTCCAAGTTGGAAGGCTAAGCGCATTTATCAGGTCAAATGCTTCAATAGGGTTGATCTGGACAGGAGTAGCTGTAGCTAAGAGTAAACTCTTAGTCTTGAATGTTATTGTGTCTATAAATTGTAATAAGTAATTTGGGTCTGCCTTGTATTTATTAGGATCTTTTGCAGGATTTCTACGCCTTGCTCTATGAGCTTCGTCAAGGATTACACATTCAAATTCTTTCTGGGCGAGTAATTCTGCTGCCTCCGTTCTTCTTGATACCAGCCCTTGTGAGATGATGCCCACCTTTCTGGGGCATTTTAAAATCGCTCTCGCACTATCAGCTTGATAAAAATACCCGTTTTCATCTTGCCAACCCGTTCCTGTCCAAACAGCGCTTGGCATATCCAGCAATGTCTTCATTTCGTCCTGCCACTGCCAAACAAGTGTCTTGGGTACAATTATAAGAACTGGTTTTTCACCATAGAGAGCCATCAATTTTGCCGACATGGCAAGCTGCAACGTTTTTCCAAGTCCAACTTGATCGGCTAGAAGAAACCTGGCGCCACCATCTTTTTTATGTTCCTTAAAAGCAAGTTCAACAAAATACTTTTGGTGCTCCCAGAGACCGAACTCCTTCCTATATACCGGCTCTTCTACGGCAACAGAAGGGACAACCTCATCAGCATTTTCCCGCCAGTCTTTCAGGCCAATCACCATTCGCTTGGAAATTCTATTAATATCATTAATAACGAAATCGCAAAGGTTTACTGCGTATTGACTATTCCAGAAAAAATCAAATTCCTCCTGAACCCATTTGACCGATTCTTCTGAGTCATCCTCCCACAGCATCTCGTAATTTAATGTGAACGCACTTTTCGTTTCGTTGATGCTGCCGAGAAAAGAGGTTTTTGAACCATCCTTATAGGTAATCACGCCTGCTTTTCCATGCATTAGACCAAATATCTGATCAGGAATAACACGGACTTCGAGTTTACCGCTGCTAAGTAAATGAAAAAGTATAGAGAGGCGCTTACTGCTATCTGGTGACGTGTATTTTTCTTCAGGAGAGAACGCACACCACTCCTGTTTCATTTTTTGCACATAATTAGCCACTTCAACATCTTCAGGCAAAAGATTGGAATTACAAATGACGCGAACTTTACCCTCTATATTCTCAATGTTTTCTCCTGCAACTTCAAGAATGGATGAACAAAAATATCCGGCAATTCTGTCATAAGATGCAGCATTTTTCATTTTTTCACATAAAAACTGTTTGTCCAGCTTATGTCTCCGTGAAGAATAGCGATTCATGTACTACTCCTCCTTAAATACTGTCGTTCGTAACAAGTGAAAGCAACAAATCGGCCATTGTTGCGCTTTGTTCCCAGTGAGGAGCCATATTGTCAATATCCTTTGTATCCTTGATGAAACTGAGCAGCTGCTTAATCATGTCACGCTTATCCCAATAATTTGCCAACTCATTTTTGATGTATCCAAGTGCTCTTGAGGGGTTTTCGTCTTCTTTGATACCCGTATAAATTCCCATAAATATTATACGGAGCAGGGATTTTTCAAAGTCAGGGACTTCATTAATCGTTCTGCCAGCCATTTCTAACGGTGTTTTTAGACGTGCGGTATTAGCCTTTTCGCTTGCCATCATCTGGCTATATCCGCCTATATTGAATCCCCGAGCAAATTCTTGGTATGTGCTAATTTGGTAGTTGCCATGTTTCTCACTTTCAAGCCCCTTAATATAAAACTTCTCAGCATTGGAAAGGTCTTTCCATAGATAACTTTCGAAATCCAAAGGAATGACGCAATCATAAGCGATCTTTTTGGCTGCCTCGATAATTTTAACGACGCTGCTTTGTGCAGGGTTATTAATTGCCAAATTCAGCTCATAATCAAGGTCAAGATCTTCAATGGTTTTGAATGATGTCAATACTTTAAGCGATGCTGCATAGGCCGCAAGTACAAAGTCAGGATCGGAAAAGTTAGGTTCCTCTTTGTTTTCAAGTTCTAACATGCTTGAAATTTGCTTTCGCACTTCAGCACGAATGTCTGAATTGATTTCATCCAGGAATGCTATGTCATCTCCATTCTGTTTACGTAAAACTAAAAGTACGGTTCCCTTAACATAATTTCCATCTTTTAGACCAGAGGCATCTGTTTCTGTCGCTATATTCCATGCTGCTGTAACACGAAGGCCCGATTTCCACATAATCAAAGCAAGCTGCGCCCAGACAGCAGGATCGCTGTGCGTAAACATAACGACCTGCATGCCTGATGCAGGCATATGATGAGTAAGATTTGAATAAATTTCAATCATGGTTTGGGAGAAATGTTCGTCCCCGCGCACTGCAAGAATACGTTTGGAATCAGTGTACCATTCTGGAAATGCTTCTTGTAATAGTTTTTTATCCCAAGCTAAGAAAAGCTCTGATAATTCGTGGTAATTAACTGCATCGGCATAAGGTGGATCTGTCACCCAATAATCACAAAGAACTTTGACATCTCTAGCATCTGAAATATCAAATTTTGAGTCCAAGTTCACACGCGAAGCATTTATGTCATAAAACCAGGATGTAGAAGCACCGGTTAGACTTCTGGTTCCCCAATTCATCATGGTATTAAAAGCTTGATTATAAAAAGTCTGTTCTGCCTTTTCATTACCTACGCCGCCGTTCCATCTGCACAACCTGGAGTTCCAATCAATACATTTGTTTAGACCAAGTAATCCTGCAACTTGGTTTATATGCTCGTTATCATTAATAATGCATTGATAAAGCTTACTAAGTAATAATAACTGCCTTGCATTAAATAGATGGTTCCAATACGTCCAGCCTCGTTCTCTTATTACTTGATCAGTGTTGTATCCACTTTCAATTGCCATGCTGGGCACAAGGCCTTGTTCTTGCCAACTAATGATATTTTCTGCAACTATTTGTTTTACTTTTACCTCATTTGCCAAGTCCCGCTCGTTTGGAGCACGATAATACCGCTTACCGTCTTTAGTTTCATACTTAATGGCATATAAACGTTCACTATAAACATCATTGTATCTAAACTCAAACTCTGTCCTTTCCCATTGACGTAAGCCATAAATTGTTGCACCATCGTTACCAACTCTATCTCCACGAAGGATAGATATGGGTGTGGTCTTACTGCAATGAGGGCATACCAAGCCCTTGTTCGTAACTGTTCCTTCCGCTGCTATTTGCAGTTCATGGGCTGATGCACCCATTTTTACATCAATATCATAGCCATTGCCGTTTTTATTCAGTATAGCCACAGTTTTTGTACCCTTGCCAATAACCCATGATGGCGCAAGGGGCACCTTAACCCCGCATTCTGGGCAATGTGCTTCAACACAGTATAAATAACTGACAGCTCGGTCGCCTTTTTCGTTATGTTCAATACCCAGTTCAGTAATTTCTTTATCAACTGCATCAAATACATTTTTTTGGAATTTTTTAATCTCATTAAGTTCTTTATCACTTGCGCCAAGAATGTTGATATCTGCCCAGGTGAGAAGTCCAGCAACCGGGTTCAAATCGCTGCCATAAGCTTTTGCTCCCATTCTTGCTGCTTCAAAAGGTATACTACCACCACCAGAAAAGCAATCACCTACGGTAATCAAATGTCCATACCGCTTCATTGAAAGCTCTTCAACTAATTCATCCAGTGAATGGGCACTTGTGCCAAGATGATGATTGATAGCATTCCAGCTGTCATTACGAAGCATAGTCAGTTGTTCCGGTCGAACGCAATATTTCAGTTTTTCATCATAACCAAGCGTTTTAAAAAGGCGAGTCTCTATATCATATTTATCCTGCGCATTACGGATTTTAACCTTTGCTCCATCTACTACAAACCAATCGTTTATGTATTGTCTGAAATGCTTACTGCTTTGAGCAATTTCAAAAAGCTCTTTTGCAGTAATTGTTTTTTGTTTGCGGTCAAGAAGTCCGTCATTATCCATTGACAAGATTTTTAGAAAAATATCCATGTCAGCCTTTGGGTTATCACTGCAGGGCATGAGACAGCCAAGAATAGCAGCACGAACTAAAATCAACGGCTTGCGGCCCCACCATTTGCCAAGGCCGGTTAATGTTTGACCGTTATTTGCTTTTCTTTCTTTATAACTCTCTTTGCTAACCTTGCTAACAGGGAACTGCTTTTCTATAAATGACATCTGGTTGTCCAAAGTTATTCTCCTCCAATCAAATCATTAAACAATAATACTTGATTTGACTCTTCTACAGGATTTTCGCATAGGGCATAGCGTAAAGCCATGCGCCAGCCACGTTTATCATTGATTTTTCCAGTGCTTGCATTAGTCATGGTGTACAACCACCAACGTTCTTCAGGCTGGAGGCCTTTCCAGTTGCGAATTGCCGTCGGAATTCCAGCGGGATCGTTATTTTCAACGCCCCAAAGCAGAACCATAAGTTCCTTGCCAAACAGTTTTTCAACCGGTGTTTCTCCTACAATGAATCTTCCAGCTGGCTTTTTATCAACTTTTAACCGTGAATTGAACTCAGCGGCAACATCGTTAGACAGCTTTGCCCACTTATACCGTGACATCCTCAGTTTCAAAATGTCTTTCCTTGTTATTTTTTGTTCGTCGGTATCCCAGTGAAAACGCTCATAAATCTCTACATCAGCGTTTATGTCTTTGGGCACAATCACATAAAAATGATTCTCACTCTCCGCAGGATTATAGCCAAATCCGAAGTATGTGCTACTCATTGTAAGATTTCCCCATTCTTGATAAGTTCGTTCAAGTCAAGCTTATTCATGTCAAGCCATTGGGAGAACAAGCCGCCGGTTACAAAAATGAGTTCTTTATAACCAAAATCGACGATTACGTCTTTTTCCTTAAAGCTGGTATCACGAACCAGGTCAATAAGCGACTGAAGATCTCCTGCCCAGTATGGAACGCTTGCATTGAATTCTATATAGTCATCAGTATTTGATTTGTTATATATTTCGGCTGTAGCTCCTTTTATAAGAACTCCGTCGAGCTTTGACAGAAGTGCAAGCTCTCTGTAGCTCGCTTCCGTGTCTCCCATTTGCTTTTTGTTGTGATATCGGTAGGAAAGAGGTTTGACTTGATCAATTTTTTGCCCTTTTGGATTGTTGCCACCCTTGGTTACAGCAATTTTCTTCTCCTCGAGTAGTTTATCTTTGTAGTAGACAGCTACTAATACATATTTACAATCCTTTGGAAGCACAAATTCGCCGTTGTATATTCCGCCGTTTTCTTTTGGTTCACTACCGTCAGTCGTATATTTGATTTCATATTTAGGATTGGTGACAAGAGTCATCACCTCGCCATTAGCAGTCGCTCTTTGACCGTATTTAAGAGGAACTTTTCCAACAAACTCAGCAACTTCTCCCGTTCTTCTTTCACTCGTGGGGTCAATACAGACAAAGCGAAGCAAGGGCTCGGTTGTAACCAAGACCTGATCCATTACCTCTTTAGATGCTGCAGTCGGGTCACTGCCAATGTCATAATAAACCTTGCCACCAATCCCACGAATCTTAAGAGTAAATTCATGTTTACTTTCGTCATACGAGCTCTGTTCTACGACAACAGAAGTTGGATCTTTTTCAAAAGGTCCCTTGACAATATAGCCGTTTATTTCTCTCCACTTATCCTTCTTAATGCAATCCAATCTAAGGCTGTCTAGTTGATCCGGGTGATACCACTGCCACGAAATATTAGTTGCTGCCCGCTCTTTTATTAAGGAAAACGGCATCTCCTTGATTGTAAACAACCGCGCTTCGCATTTTTTGCGAAGGTTTTCCAGGAACTGGTCATCTTTTGAAAACGGCTCATATTTTGCGTTATCAGTCAAGCAAGTAATTATCTGCTCTTCACCATTAAACTTATTTTCCTTGAACTCAAGTTTGAATTCTGCGAGTTCAATACCATTCTTAGTAGGATAATAAAGAGCAACAAAAGTTTCCCTGATTGTTGAAAACAGAGCTTGTAGAGCCTTGTCAAGCTGAGCTCCGGCTTCTTTATATTGTTGATCGGTAGCAGGAACGCCCTCATTATCCATATTCTCAACAATTTGCTGAATGGCCTTGAGCTTCTTGGAATTGGCATAAAGCTTTTCCATCATATTGCGCTGGCCGGAAAGAAACATAACTCTGTTCTTTAGAGAAATGTTATCATGGAACTTCTTTAAATCAGGATGCAATTCGCTGCCTGGATATGGTTCAAATATCACAAGAGATATCTTGTTCTGATCAAGGTCTATCTCGTCAATAGCTGGGAGCACGTACAACATTTCGTAGCAGACTTTAAGTTTGGGATTAAAATTCTGCTCAAGGATTTTTTTTAGTTCCTTCTTAGCATTCTCATTTGTGTAGCCATCAACAAGGGTATTCATCTCAGCTACCATATTTTTCGTATTTTGGAAGTATAGCCTGCCCCGGTTGTCTTGTTTCATATACCAGCAAAGATTTTTCAATTCATCAAGGCTGGATTTTATATCGTTAATATCTGTATTTGGCGCACTCAAATAGCCAAACACTTCCGATTCAGTGAGACCAAGTAATCCATGGTTTGTCGTTGATAAGGATGAGACCAAAAGAAGCTTTGCAATATCCTGCGTAACAAGTCTGTTTACAGGCATTTCGGCATCAATAACTTCGGCAATCGACTTCCCATCCTGAGCAATGTCATGATTAATCGCCTCTTCAAGTGATGGTTTAATTTGACGAATATGGCTTAACATCTTTTGCTCATTAAGATTGAAGTCAAACACGTTGATCAAGTGTTTTTCTTTTGCCATCCCGCTTTCATAAAACTGACGAACAATCTGGCGCATTAATTTAATAAGACCGCGTGTTTGTTGAAAATTTTGGTTCTCCTTAAAACGGGCGTACAAATCCTTAATTGAAGGATGAAAAGGATATGAGTCTTTTATCCCTTTAAAAACAGCTTCAGGGGTATAGCTTGTGAACCCAAGTTTTTTGCTTTTTTCTACGCTTGTTTTATAAGCCATTGCGATCTCATTAATGTTCTGAGCATACTCGAAGCCGCTTACATCTTCAAAAAGACGTTTTTGTAAAATATGATAAATTTCATCACTGTTAAGCGCAACGGGCGTAACTTCAATCGCAATACGATTTGCTTCTGCTTCAAGCTCACGAAAACTTGACTGTAACAATTCACTTCCCGACTCATAAGCTGCTTTTAAATCAGAAAAGACAAGGCATACATTTGCAAGCTGCTCTTTACCCAAAGCAGTAAATAGGTTGGATAAAGCAGTCATTGTAACCTTACTAAGATCTGAGTTGCCAACCATAATTGACCTGGCATTCTCTAAATAGGGAGGAAGTTCATCTAACAAAATGAGGGTTTTCTGCCCCTTAAGAAGTTCAACCCATGACTTCTCTCCGGGTGCTTTTAGCGGAGAATAATAGTCCTTAAAAAACTCCTTTTTGCCTAACTGCTCTGCAATGCTACCCCAGATCCCAAAGTCTGCATTTTCTCTCCCGGAGAATGAAACCACTTTTATTTCACCAATGCCAGTATAAGAATCCCCCAGAATCTTTTCTCTAAGCTCACAGTTCTCAGCAAGCAAGGCAAGTGCCAACATACTATGAGTTTTACCGCCACCCATAGCCTGGGTTAGCTTGATTACACCCGTGTCTGATTCTCCCTTAAAGCGTGCAAAAGCGGTATCGAACAAAACTTTCATACCCTGTGTCTTAAAGTTTTCCCCAAAGAATTTATAGGCGTCTATTCTTTTCTCTGCAAAATCAGTGAGATTCAACACATCCTCTCTTGTTGTGTCAGAAAAGACATTTTCTCTTGGCTTCAGCACTTCAAAAATGGTATTCATGGGCTTCATCCTTTCAAATTGATTATTATTTTAACCTAAGCGGACTATGACCGGATTAATTAAAAAACGCCACCTATATTAGTCATCAAAAACATTAAAATTATTTGTCTTATCAAAAAAATCCTCTTAATTTTCTATGATAACCGGAACAATCGAACAAGCGTTCCATCTTTAGAAGTCAATCACATTAACATTGTATCAATAATAAACTTCAACATCAATCAAACGTTAACATTTATCTTCACAAGGTGTTTTATCCTTGTTCGCGTAACACTATTTCCTGGTTTGCTTACAAGATTAGCTACCAAACACATCAATTTTTTAAGGTGCAATATATAAAAATTAAAGACTTACGTATATGTAAGCCTTTAATGTACTGCTTGCTGCAAAAGTGCGTAAAAACACTTGCTTGAACCATATCCAATGGTTTTGTCAATTATGATCTCGGGCCATGATTGCAGTACGTTCTATGTTGTTTTCTTTTTCATGAAAAGACCAACAAATGTCGGGCCTCCGCCATGTTCTCCTTGTCCGCATTCAATATACATACTATTAATCGCAACTTCTATGTCATCGCTAACAATGTTCTGGATTGATTTTTTTAAGTTTTCATATCCACTTAAAGATGGCGAAAGAATGACATCTTGTAATTTTTCCATCCTTGTATAATCTTCATTGCCCAGTTTTCTGATAATTTTAGTCAATTCTTTTGACCACTTCCGCTTCTCACGATTAAATTCCTCATATCCCCAGGCACCAAAAAATGCAAGATGTCCACAACTGTCGATAGAATCAAGATAGCCTTCTTCGGCAATTATACATCCACAGAAGGGGCACTTTAAAACATTATTTACGTAATCCTCTTCGTCTTCTTCTTCATACTTTTCATTATCTTCCATATTGCCCACGCCTTCCTGAATTAATTTAAAAACATTCGTTTATGGTTTAAGCAATTTACTTCATTCGTTAACATATTTAGACACAACTTTTTACCTGCCTAAAACCTCTTCCAGCATAAGTTTCCTATTGTCACCGTTTGCTAATAGTTCTCTGATTTTTATTAATGCCAACTGTAAATCCGGGTGTAAGTCTTCTATAACTATTTGGTCATGAATTTCTTCAGATAACTTAAACTCCCCAGCCCTACGATAAATTTCGGCAAGAAGGAACAACTGCTCAGTTTTTCTTCTTGAAGGTTTTTCGCTCCTAGATATCCCTTCAGACAAGAACCTGGCTGCTTCTATCCTATATTTTTTTGCTAATGCAGAGTTCGAATCTTCGGCGGTCCAGGCTGCACGGAGATAAGTCGCTGCTATATTCTCCGGCATAACTTCGTCAAGAATTAGAATTTTTACAGCCATCTCATAACTCTCGTATATTAAAAAAGGTTTTGTATCTGAATTTTTGAGATCAAGAAAGTTCTTGACTATTTCCTTTGTCTCTGCAATGTTTTTCGGCACTTTTTCAATATCGTAATGAGTATATCCACATGTCTTGCATGTCTGCAAACTAAATGCAATTGGATCCATTCCTACCGCGTAAGAACGAAACTCCGTATCTATACCGCCAAAATTATTTGTGCTGGTCAACACGTAACATTCATTCAGCGCCCCGCACAATGCACACTTTTTTTCCACAGGCATCACTGTCGTCATGAGTATCCCCCTCTATTTAGCAACACCAAGCACTTTATTAATTTCATCTTCAGCATTTTCAAGATCAAACGAAAAAAGACTATTGCTTATCACTTCCGAATACCCTTCGACAAATTTGCTTACACCTACATGCATTACTTCAGCAAACACGTTATTAATTGATAAATCTTTGTCGACTTGAACATAGACTACCACTACAGTCTCCATTCCATCGCAACAGCCGCCAGCTATGGATCTAAAACCCTTTGTCCATGTTTCTTTATTATTTCTTTGACATTTGTTCCATCCTTCTGTTTTAGCTCTCTTGCAATCCCATTCCTTGGACAAGTATTTTGATGAATCAATTGGTGAAAAAGACAATATAGCCACTCTCCCTCTAATCTTATGATAAACGACTAGCACCGTGGGCATTTATTAATTTGGTCCTATATAAATGAATGTGAAAAGACTCCTATTTAAATACTTCTAAAGTTATATTATGTTTTTAATAGCTTAAGCGTTAGCTCAGTTCTCCAATATAAACATCCATGTCAGAAAGATCAAGGTAACCTTCTTTGACTAATTTTCTAACCATTGCATCTCCCTCTTCCTGGTTCGAAACACTTACTTGAATTAAACGATCTTCCTGACCTATGATTTCCATTATTACTGAAAATCCGGACAATTGGCCCAAAAAAAGACATGCTACGTTGTTAACTTGGTATGCTGCTAAAACTCCCTGTGACTCTTCACAATCGTGGTTATCATATACTAAAACTCTCATTGGCAGTCCTCCTAATTTGTTATCTTATATTTATATTTTAGCATAAAAGGTGTACTATAGTACTCCCACCACATCAATAAAATCTTGAGATTATAAGCTAATACTTAGGCCGACCACTCTGACGAACTTGTGGAATACTAATCTCTTTTCCCTTTTTATTTATATAAACAGTCCTATGTTCAGCGCTCCACATGCCCGTGCGCCTTATTTGCTCAACTTTAGCCTCTCCCGCCGCATTAAAACTCTCAACCCTGTTATATTTTAACGGAATGACATTTTTACCATTCTTATCAATAAAGCCCCACATTCCATCAAAACATACCGCGGCCAATCCTTCATGAAAATCACCTACATCGTCATATACTAATGGAATAATGTCATAATTATTTTTGTCAATAAAGCCCCAATTGTTATTTCTCTTTGCTCTCGCTAAACCTTCACTGAGATTACCGACAGCTTCATATGCCAAAGGCATAAATTCTTTTCCGCTTTTATCAACAAACCACCACTTGCCATCATATTTCACTTTTGCCAACCCATCACTGAAAAACGTAGCATCTTCATATATTAAAGGAATTCTGAGATTCTACGTCAGTACTTTATAAACCACCCTCAAAGCATTGATAAATATACGTTCCTTCAAAATTCAGCTTTCACCCATTGGGTGAAAGAAAAATGCTCAAAAATGTGTTGAATTATCAGCTTTTATGAGTCGATAT
>JAAYVM010000119.1 GCA_012517145.1 Acholeplasmataceae bacterium | reverse complement strand
TTTTGATACGGCATTTCATCAAACGATACCGGCAAAGGCTTACCTTTATGGATTGCCTTATGAGCTTTACCTAAAATATGGCATAAGAAAATACGGTTTTCACGGTATCTCCCACCAATATGTGTCGGAGATGGCCGCAAAATATTTAAAAAGGGAACCAGCAGAATTGCGCCTTATAACTTGTCATCTGGGAAATGGTGCGAGTGTGGCAGCCGTAAAGCATGGTAAATCAATAGACACCAGTATGGGATTCACTCCTTTAGAGGGTCTTGTTATGGGAACTAGATGTGGAGAGGTTGATCCTGCTATTATTCCCTTTTTGATGGACATGGAGGATATGACAGGAAAACAGGTCTATCAGTATCTGAACAACAAGTCAGGGGTACTTGGAATATCAGGGTTGTCAAGTGATTTCCGTGATCTCGAAAATGCAGCATGCAATGGAGACGAAAGGGCACGCCTGGCAATGGATATCTTTGCCTATCGCGTTGGAAAATATATTGGTGCCTATGCCGTCGCTATGGGTGGTGTAGATGCTATTATATTCACCGCCGGGCTAGGCGAAAATTCACCAATGATCAGAGAGAAAATTTGCGAAGGATTAGCATTTATGGGAACTGTGCTTGATAAAGAAAAGAATGCCCTTCGTGACGGTATCAGAGAAATAAACGAGAATGGCTGCGCTTTAAAATTATTAGTAATACCTACGAATGAAGAATTGGTTATCGCTAAGGAGACAGAACGTATTTGCCAAAACGTAGTCTTTTTATGATGAATTTGTCAAGGTTAGCAAAGTAGTAAAAGAAAGAAGGATTCATATGGAGTTTTCTATAGGGATAGGCGTATCTGCCAGACACCTGCATCTTTGCCAAAAAGATATGGCAAAATTATTCGGTGACGGGGCAATATTGCACAATAAAAAAGATATAACACAGCCTGGGCAGTTTGCTGCTGAAGAGCAGGTAACCCTGCTTACGGAAAAAGGGATAATGATGAAATTGCGTGTTATAGGTCCATTACGTAAGGAGACTCAGATTGAACTCTCGCTTACTGATGCTAGAGCCGTTGGCTTAACGCCGCCTGTAAGAAATTCAGGAGACACAGCGGGATCGCCTGGAGGAGTACTAATAGGACCAGCGGGTGAAGTTTGTCTGGAAAAAGGGATTATTGTGGCCGCCAGACACCTTCATCTATGTCCTGCAACAGCCGCCAAATACGGGCTTAAGAATGGAGACGTTGTGTCAATAAGAACAACTGGTGAACGAGAAACTGTCTTTAATAATGTATTAGTAAGAACCGGCGAAGAACATTCCGATGAGTGTCACATTGATACGGATGAGGCTAATGCTGGTGGTATTAGTAATGGTGATATAGTAATTATAAGTATATAGTTCGAATAATGTATTTGTTATAGTGTTAAGTACAGATAAAAGGGGTTTCCTCAATTACTTATTGAGAAAACCCCTTTTATCTGTATAATTCACTATTAAAAATCTAAACGGAAAGATAACAAGGGTCGGCTGGCATGGGGGGATAATCTTAGTTTGTAACTAGAAATTTTTTTGAAAAACTATTGCATAAAAATGGAATTCATTCTATAATATGGAATAAGATGCGATGCGATGTTATTCAAAATGTATAAGGGCTATCCCAAATTTAGTTCATTATCTATAAAAGAGTATTAAGAATATAAAGTTTTAAATGATAATTTTTACAAAATCAAAAAGTGATAGCATCTGTTGTTAAAGTGTTAGTAAATTTTACAAGTGTTTTTAATAGTAAATGCAGGATTATATCAACGCATTTAAAATCCTTTGTGTTTTATTTGCCATTCTCAAATCCTCCTTATGCTTTTCTCTTTATTAATGAGGTTTGGACGGACCTTAAGATGTAAAAGGAGAAAATATTGGGAGGAGTATTTTTATTATCTTGCGCTTATGAGATGTGCTGTTTAAATATCGAAAACAGATGATAATTTGTGAAATCATGGAAAGGAGTAGTTTATGAGAATTGAAGTTTGCGTTGGATCAAACTGCACAATGATGGGGGCAGACGCTATAATAGTCAGCCTTGAAAACCTTAAAGAAACTATTCTTGAAAAGAATGGGATTAGACCTGACTTTTCACTGGAAATTGAAATAGTTCGATGTTTGGGAGAATGTAAGAATAAGCAGTCGGTGTCTCCAGTTGTTATTATTGACGGGGTTGTGCATCATAATGCATCCCGCGAGGAAATCATGTCTGTTATATTGGACGCTGCTTTTGAATGTCATGACCATCAATTTGAAACTTTGAAAGATAACAATTAAGAGCCAAGGAGATAAAAACTTTGAAAGAGTCTTATAATGATATCATTAAGATACGAAGAATGGTTTTTGCGGACATTGCAAGAATTGCTTACGATGATATAGACCTGAAAAAGCTTGGTGATGAAACATACCGATTAATCCCAGGCGAGAAGGCACAGTATAGGGAAAACATCTTTAGAGAAAGAGCCGTCATTGGTGAGCGACTTCGCTTGGCTCTTGGCCTTGATGCAAGAACAGCTGCTGAAACTGGGGCTATTTCAGAGGGCATAGAGGATATAGATGTTGATACCAGAGTATATACGCCGCCATTGGTGTCTGTAATTAAGATTGCCTGTGAGGCCTGCCCTACGAAGTCTGTATTTGTAACTGATAACTGTCGGAAATGCTTAGCTCATCCCTGTAAGAATGTTTGCCCTAAGAATGCTATAACAATTGAGAAAGGGGGAGCCGTCATCGACCAAGCAAAGTGCATTAAATGCGGACTCTGCAAGAATGAGTGCCCATACCATGCAATTGTGGAATATGAAAGGCCGTGTTCTAAGAGCTGCGGCGTAAATGCAATCGGCTCGGACTATCTGGGACGTGCGGAAATAGACGACTTCAAGTGTGTAGCCTGTGGAAAATGTATTCAGGAATGCCCGTTTGGTGCAATTGCTGACAAGTCGGAAATTTATCAGCTTATTAAAACTATCAGGAGCGGGAAACAAGTATATGCAATAATAGCTCCCTCATTTGCAGGACAGTTCGGGGCATTAACTACACCAGAACAGGTTTTTGCCGGAATCCGACAGCTTGGTATCAAGGAAGTAGTAGAAGTCGGTCTTGGGGCTGATATTACTACTTTAAATGAAGCCAAAGAATTTATCGAGATGGTGCCAGAAAAAGAACCTTTTATGGGTACTAGTTGCTGCTATTCGTGGAAATTGATGGTTGAGAAAAATTTTCCGGAGATTAATGATTATATATCTGAATCAAGCACACCTATGGTTTATTCATCTCACTACATAAAAAAGAGCCATCCTGACAGTAAGGTTGTTTTTATTGGACCATGTATATCAAAGAAACTTGAAGCTTTGCAGGAGAATGTCAAAGACTACGTAGACTTTGTTATAACTTTTGAAGAGCTGATGGGAATGTTCGTTGCTAAGGGAATTGAGCCTTCCGAAATTGAAGTGGACGGAAAAATTGAGCAAGCTTCTGTTACGGGGAGAGGCTACGCAGTTGGAGGAGGCGTTGCTAAAGCTGTTGAGGCCAGAATTCATGAATTAAATCCTGACCAGGAAGTAAAAATAGAATGCGCAGAAGGCCTTGCTGAATGTGTAAAAATTATGAAGTTAGCGAAGTTGGGACTAAAGAATGGATTGCTTCTGGAAGGAATGGCCTGTAATTATGGTTGCATTGGCGGACCGGGAACAGTTGTCACAGCAGCTCGTGCCAAAAAAAGTGTCGCTGATTTTTCAAAGGAATCACCTTTTTCGTCGCCAGCTGAAAATGCGAACATTAAATCTGAAGAAATACTAAAATAATTAGTAAAATAATTCTTGATATATAGTAATCTGATGATCTGGAAAAAATTTAAAAATTGTAAAACAGAGTCGCTTAGTATTTAGCCTAAGCGACTCTGTTTTTACATAGTAATACGATGAAATTAAAAGCTTATGGCGATAAACAAGACCGGTAGAGTGAGATGTGAGAAAATGAAACCAATAAATACGTAGTATAAAAGAAGAAGGAATTTTCTGAAAAAAATAGAAAGGATAACTGATAATTATTCGCATAGGTTATGACAACTACATTGAAGATGTCGTAACGAACAAGAAGAAGTCATGCTTGTTTGAAATCTGAAGCATAGGAGAACATATAGAATTCGTTTGTTTTTGCAGCAAGGAGGTGTGCGCATGTTGCAGTGGAAAAAGGCCGTAAGAGCGGCGAGTAAGCGAAAGGTTTTGGATGCTGGATGGCTCATTCTTTTTCTGCTGCTGGCAACCAAGATGATTGGCGGATTTTTGTTCGGTGCGTCGCAGGTTGTGCAGCCATTGCCGCTTCCTGAGCTGCGCCAAGGAGATAATAGGGCTTTGGAGCAATATGCTTCTGAATTAATACTGGATGAAATGACCAAAAACAAAATTGTTGGTCTTAGCGCGGCAATCATAGTTGGTGATCGTATTGTCTGGTCCAAAGGATATGGGTATGCAGATCAGGAAACTAATAAACTTGCAACTCCGGATACGATTTATCGTGTTGGCTCAATCTCAAAAATTCCTAATGCTATTGCGGTTCTCAAATTTAAAGCAGCTGGAAAGGTGGATATAGACGCACCAATCAAGCGTTATATTCCTGAATTTCAAATAAAGTCGCGATTTTCTACAGAACAGGAATTCACACCGCGCCAACTGATGACTCATCATTCCGGATTACCGAGTGATATCGTTAAAGGGATGTGGGGAGAGCAACCAGCAATTTTTCAGAGTGTGGTTCCTTTACTAGCCGAAGAGTATCTCGCATATCCGGCAGGCACTATTCATTCTTACAGTAATCTGGGGGCAGACTTGTTGGGGGTTATGCTGGAACGTGTCAGCGGAAAAGAATATGAGGCTGTTATGCAAGAATCGGTATTACAGCCATTGGGAATGGTGAATTCATCTTATCGAATTCAGCCGCATATTGAACGAAAATTATCTCAAGGCTATAACGAAAAAGGGCAGCGGACAAAGGATGTCGCGATAAGAGATGTACCAGCAGGAAATCTTTATACTAGTGCCAATGATCTCGGCAAGATGATGATTATGCTTTTAAATGACGGCGTTTACGATGGAAAGGAAGTTTTACCGTCGCATTTGGTTGGCGAAATGTTTAAGGCGCAAAATGATGCAGTGTTTTTAGATGGAAATTTTAAGATCGGTTATGAATTTTTTCTTAAAAATCCCTCGCTCGCTTATGTAGGCGACGATTTTACACACAGCGGGCACATGTATTTGTTTCATGCTAATGTCATGGGTGTTAAAAAAGACAAAATTGCGGTTGTCGTTATGGCTAATTCAGCGGGAGCGGCAGAAAGGGTGAATCTTATCGCCGAACAATTGCTGAAAGGAGCGATAGCTGTCAATCGGGGTATTTTACCTCCAAAGTTAAAATCAGTGCATGAGCTTGCAGAGATGACTAATGATTTGCAGAAAACGGGGAGTTATGCCGGCAACTATGGAACTATAATAGGAATGCTGGAAGTGGAGGAGCCACGTAAGGGGTCATATGTGGCCAAACTTGAAGGTAAAAAGGTGAACCTTCTGCCTGATAAAGATGGATGGCTTCGACCTGAGTATCGGCTATGGGGGATATTACCAATATCTCATCCTAAACTAAAAGAAATGCGCATTGCTTTTCGTACCGTTAATGGTGAGGATGTTGTATTTGTCCAATTGGGGAGCGAATTACCAGCTGTAGGGAAACGTATTATTGACTATAGGCTGCTTGACACTTGGCGGAACCGACAAGGCGTCTATCGTACTAACGACGAAGAAAACCAGTTGCTGGGAATAGATTCTTTGGAATTGAAGGTAAACAAACAGGGATTTCTAATGATGAGCCTGAAGACTGATACGAAGCAGGCTCAATTGGGGGAACTGGTCTTATATCCGGTTTCGGATACGGAGGCCTTGATTTATGCGTTAGGCTGGAGGATGATGGAAACAATATCGGTTCGGCAGGAGATCGACGGCGAAAAACTGATTTTTTCCGGGATTAGTTTTAATAAGCAGTAATTTTGCGGGAGAGGTAAGCAGCTGTTTCAACACTTACTTTTACTTTAGTTTTTTTCTTGCGATGACTATACTAAAAACCAGCACGTGGAGTGGGCAGAAAAACAGAAAAATATAATATACTTAAACTTTAATACTTTAGGATATTCGAAATAATTAATATAAATGTAAAAATAACCATTTGAAACAAATTGTGTATTAATATAAATTGCTTGCGTGAGTTTGGAGGTGGAAATATGCGAGAATGGTTAATAAAGCATAGGAAATCCTTGACGGTTGTATTGGTATTTATCGTTATATTTATTTTTTCTTGGTCGCTGTTTTCGGCAAAGTTGGGGCAGGCATTACAGGATTACTTGGTGGAACGCTACAGCCAAGAGGTAAATGGGCGGATTCAAGTTGGGACTGTTGATTTGTCTCTCTATGGTGGGGCTCAAATTAAAGATGTATCACTCTATTCCAAACAAGGCGATATGTTAGCCCGTATTCCGCTAATAAAACTGCAGTATAGTTGGTCTGATTTGTTAAAGGATAACTTTGGCATATCACATATTGAAACTGTAACAGCAGAGAGAGCGGAAATTTGGGTGCAGGAAGAAGAAAGTCATTGGAACTGGGAAAATTTCATCAAAGAGGATCAGAGCAAAGAAAATAAATTTCAGGGGAAAATGCAAATCGTATCTGCTAAGATATATGGCAAAGTACTTTCAATGTCAAAAACCTTGGATGAAGCGAGCGGGATAATTGACTTCCACGCGTATCCGAATCTTGGTATTAGCTTTAAGGGGAAAATCGGTCAAGGCAGTCTGAATATTGATGGCGACTGGAATAATGGTCAATTTGCATTACTAACCATCAAAGGCAAAGACCTCAATTTGCCGGAATTCCGCGATGCTATACAGCCTATTCAGGGAATCAGCCTTGAAGGAGGCAAAGCAAACGCGATAACTATGAGGACAGAACGGGATCCCCAGGGCGTTGTCAAGTGGCAGACGGAAGGCGAGTTTTCTGGTCTAAAAATTGCCGGCAAGAGAAATATTACTGATGGCCAAGGACAGTTCAGCGGCAATCAGGATGGTATTAAACTGCAAAAAATGAGTTTTAAAATTTCCGAACAGCAGACATCTGGGCAGGGAACTCTCACTTGGCCACAGGGCGTGGTAAGTGTTGATGCTGCCCTGGACGTCCCCGATTTTGATTTGAGCGCTTTTATGTCCGGACTAACAGTGCAACGGCCGATAGAATGCCAGATAAGAGTTGTCGGACCGTTGTCTGAACCAGCTATTTCTGGCACTTTCAGTATTCCGCAGGCCACTTTTAGCAATATGCCTATAGACAGGATTGTTGGGAAATTTCAGTATACAGGTACACATATGCTGCTGAAAGATGTTCACGGTTTCGTCTATCAAGGAACAGTAGGGGCTGAAGGCGATGTCGAGGTAAATGATGAAAGTTACGAACTGGATGCTTCTGGACAAGGGCTTGATAGTTCTCGCTTAACGGATAAGGATGTGCAAGGACCGCTTATCTTTAATGGTCATGTAAGCGGTAAGGGCGAAGCGGCTGTGACTGAGGGAACATTCCTGATTCGTGATGGCAAAGCTTATGGCATACCTTTTTTGAAAATGACTGGACATTTCGTTAGACGAGGCGCTGTGACAGAAATCTCTAACATCGCCATGGAGACGATTGGTGGAACCATTTATCCTGAACAGTTATCAAAAGAGGTTTTAGAACGTCTCAATCCATTGGAAAAACCTACACTTAATACAGATAGTATCAAAAATGAAGCCGAAAAGCGCTTAGAGGAGAGTATAAAAAAAGAAGAAAAGAAACTTTTGCCAGATATATTCCGTTAAACTACATGATAAATTCCGTCCGATCATTTATAGTACCTTAGAATTTATAATGCTTAACGGAGAGTTAAACGTGAAAGTAAAGCAGAATTATAAATGATTTATTATTTTAGCTTTAGAGGTAAAAACTATGATTCTTAGGATGAAGAGAATCTACGATGGAGCAAATGACTTTGATGGTTACAGGGTATTGGTAGACCGATTATGGCCTAGGGGCATCACAAAAGAAAAAGCAAAAATAGATTATTGGGCCAAAGAAATAACACCTTCCACTGAGATAAGAAATAAATTCAAACATGAGGCTGAGCGCTTCGAGGATTTCAGAAATGCATACCTCTACGAATTAGATAACAATGAACATGCCGGAGCATTTTTGACTTTGATTAATGGGAAACTTAAACTTTCTAACGTAACCCTTTTATATGCTGCAAGGGATGAAAAAATAAATCATGTTGTAGTATTAAAAGATTGGATAGAAAAGAATTTATAATTGCAAATGGTAGTATCTGGAAAACAACGATAAAAATATTTAATGACCTTCCAAAACATCCTAATTTTTGGCGGTTTGACCATATTTCTTAAAATTGTTGACAAATTAAAAATTAAACGGTAACATATTTCCCCATATAGATATTTTAAATAATAAGCAAAAATGTTACATATAATGAATATTTTTACCGGGGGGTATTTGTTTGTTTTGGGAAATACTTGAAATAATCGGCACAATCGCTTTTTCGGCATCGGGAACAGTTGTTGGTATCAAAAAAAGACTAGATGTTTTTGGCGTCGGTATTTTGGCTATTACGACTGCTGTTGGCGGCGGTATTGTCAGGGATACTTTGCTTGGCAATGTTCCGCCGTTGGCGTTTAGGAATCCAACCTATATTTTCATCAGTCTGGCAGTTGCTCTATTTGTCTCATTTTTTGTCATACCTGTTGTAAAGAACAGAACGGTGATTCTTGTCTGTGATGCTTTAGGGCTTGGTGCGTTTACGGTTACGGGTGCCAGTATGGCATTATCTTACGATAATATAATGTTAATTGTTGCGCTTGGTGTTACGACCGGCGTTGGTGGCGGCGTTTTAAGAGATATTTTTGTTCGAGAAATTCCCCAAGTATTTAAAAATGAGATTTATGCTATGGCTTCCGCTATCGGTGCCCTTGCCTTCTATGGGATGCAGCTTTTTATACCTCCTAATTACGCGCTTTATCCAGCCTTTTTTATTGTCGTGGCAATCCGTTTAACCAGCATGTATTATGGCATACATTTGCCGCGTGTTCGGAATGCAAATATTATGTCAGATAAAAAATTAATAAAATGATCTTTTTATATAGGTGTTTATACTGGTTTTAGCTGTGCCGTAAAATAGCCAGTAGAAGGATTTTATGAAAACGCATAGAAAGGTAAAGTTACGAATTGTAAATCAAGGGAGATTAATTGGATGAAATATAAAATAGGCATTATTGGGGCAACAAATTCAGTAGAGCGGATCATGACAGTCAGCATGGAGTTCGAAGATGGTATCAAATTCATTCCCTTGCCGTTTGAAAGTGAAAAGGAAATCCCAACGATTCTGCACAATAACAAAAGAAAAGTAGACGGGTGGCTTTTTGCAGGACCTTTGCCCTACGCCATTGCCAAAGATCATTTCGAAACTGAAGACAATGTATCTTACTGCCAATCTAGTGGCGCTGGTCTCTATATAAATTGTTTACAAGTTACTTTTAAAAATAAAACAAGCTTGCCAAGGATATCGGTGGATATGTTCGAATCATTAATGGATATTGAGCAGACGATTAAAGAAACCGGGCTACCGTCAGAAGATGTTTACATAAAGTATTATAACAAACAATACGATTTGGATGAAATTGCGCAGTTCCATCTCCGGTTGTGGCAGGAAGGCAAGACCGATGGCGCAATAACGGCTTTTCGTGCCGTTTTTCATAAGCTGCAAGAACAAGGCGTACCTGTTTATGCTTTGACCTTGACGAAACAGGAAATCTACCAGTCTCTGAAAATAATCACGGAGAAGGTGAAAACATCATATTTTAAAACCACACAGGTTGGCTTTGTCATAATTGCAATTAATCAATACCAGGAGGTTATTGAGAAAGCTAAGTCTCTCTCCATGCTGCAAAATTTGGAATGGAAACTCAAAGGTGTTTTATTGCCTTTATGCAACAGTTTAAACGGTTATTTGCTGGAAAAAGGTAATGGCGTATACGAAATTTTTAGTTCTCGGGGAGCGATTGAACAAGAACTCACTACGCTTAGAGAAACCATACAACAGATGGCGATAGCCATTAACTTTGGCGTTGCGGTAAGAGCAGGCGTCGGTTTCGGTGAAACAGTTTCCAGTGCGGAATTTAATGCATATCGTGCCCTTCGTAACATTGACGAAAAAACGGATGGCGGACTGATAATTATTCGTGATGATGGTGGTATTGTTGAAGCAAGCAGCCAGGAAAAGAAAGTAAGTTACGATTATTATTCCGATGATAAAGCTTTGCTGGAAAACCTACACAAAGCGGCAGTTGGAATAAAAACCTTTCGAAAAAT
>JAAYVM010000118.1 GCA_012517145.1 Acholeplasmataceae bacterium | reverse complement strand
GTCGTCTTTATCTTCTAAGTCTTCAGCATTAGGTCCGATAAAGGTATTGCCATGAGTTGTTGTGCAGACCAGGATGCCCTTCGAAGTCTTGGTCGGTGTCGGGAAAACTACACCATTGACCATCGAAGCGCCTGCTGTTTTGTCGAACAAAATATATTCGCCCTTGCGGGGATGAATTGTGAAGCTGTTGTCTCCGGCCATATTAGCTATGGCATCAGCATAAAGACCGGCGGCGTTGATTACATAGCGGGTTTTGATAACGCCTTTGTTCGTTCTGACTGCGGCAACCTGACCATTTTCTACGTCAATACCTTCTACGCGGCAATCAGTAATGACTTCCGCACCATTTTGCACAGCACACTCAGCAAAAGCAAGCGCCATGGCAAACGGCCAGCAGACACCTGCAGAAGGAGCCCAGAGAGCACCGGTAACGTTTTGCGTCAGATTTGGTTCTTTTGCCAAAACCTGCTCAGGCGATAAAATTTCAAGACCTTTAACACCGTTTTTGATGCCGCGTTCCAACAATTCGGAAAGGGTAGCCAACTCCTCTTCGTTAGTAGCAACAACCAAAGATCCTGTCCATTGGATATCCAGGTCAAGCTGGTCCTCCAGTTCGTGATAAAGATGATTACCACGCACGTTCATAATCGCCTTCATACTGCCAATCGGAGCATCAAAGCCTGCATGCAAAATAGCACTGTTAGCCTTTGTAGTCCCAGCCGCGAGGTCTGGTTCCTTTTCGACAAGTACGCTTCTGATGTCATACTTTGATAACTCGCGTAAGATAGCTGTACCGATGATACCGCCGCCAATAACGACAACATCCGTTTCTTTTAGACAACTCATTACTTCACATCCTCAATAGATTTAAAATAAAGATTTGATTCAAAACAATCAAACTATATAAAAATGCAACTGTATTCTATCACAAAATTTACAAAAATAGAATAAATTTATTTTCCAAGTCCTGCCGGGCTTATTTTTGTCCCATGTTCACAGATAAAACGGGGGTAAATAATACCCCCGTTAAAATTTATTCTTCTTCGTCTTCTTCCTCAACAACTGCTATGGCAACAACTTTATCCTTGTCATTAAGATCAATCAGTTTGACGCCCTGAGCGTTGCGCCCGAATTTTGAAATGCCGTCCGCTGTCAGTCTGATGATCAGACCAGCCGCCGTTACCATGATAATTTCCTGTTGTGGCAAGAGAACCAATGCCCCTACTACATGACCGGTTTTCTCAGTAACACGAAGATTGATAACGCCCTTGCCGCCGCGGGTCTGTACGCGATATTCACTGATCATCGTGCGTTTGCCCATACCTTCTTCGGTAGCAGTCAGAACTTCTCCATTTTCGGGAACTGTATCCATGGAAACAACAATATCATCAACACCAAGCAGGATGCCGCGAACGCCATGCGCCGTTCTTCCCATTGGACGAACATCGTCCTCACTGAAATGAATAGCCAGACCATTGCGGGTAGCCAGGATAATACTGGAGTGTCCGTCAGTCAATTTAACGTCGATCAGGTCTTCTCCTTCATCAAGAGTTATGGCATTCAACCCAATTTTTCTCGTGCTGTCAAAATCAGTCAGTGTCGTCTTCTTAACGGTACCACGGTTGGTAGCCATGAATAGGAATTGATTATCCATGAATTCTTTTACCGGAATGACCGCAGTAATTTTTTCGCCGCCTTCCAAAGGTAGAAGATTGACTATGGAAGTGCCCTTCACAGTACGGCTGCCTTCCGGAATTTCGTAGCCCTTCTGGCGATATACCCTTCCCTTATTGGTAAAGAACAGTATATTGCTGTGAGTAGATCCAAGCATCAGATGTTCAATAAAGTCATCAACCTTTTTGCCGCTGCCACCCCTCAGACCTTTGCCGCCGCGTTTCTGATTATGGAAAGTATCGAGGCTCTGCCGTTTAATATATCCCTGATGGCTGATAGTGATGATGATATCCTCTTCAGCAATCAAATCTGATATTTCGATATTGCTGGTATCAATTGTTAATTCTGTGCGGCGAGCGTCGCCAAAACGTTTTTTTACTTCCAGCATGTCTTCTTTGATGATATTAAGCACTTTATATTCGTCAGCCAAAACACTATTAAGCCAATCAATAGTTTCAAGTACGTCAATATATTCGTCATCGATTTTCTTACGTTCGAGACCTGTCAAACGCTGCAGTCTCATATCGAGGATTGCCTGCGCCTGGCGCTCGCTCAAAGCAAATTTTTCAACTAAAGCTGCCTTGGCAGTTTCAGCGTTAGCACTGTTACGAATAGTCGTAATAACTTCATCCAGATGATCAAGCGCTATTTTCAAACCTTCCAGAATATGGGCGCGTTCCTTGGCTTTACCAAGTTCATAACGCGTTCTTCTGACGATTACTTCTTTTTGATGCTCAAGATAATATTCAAGAATTTGTTTCAGGTTCAGGACCATAGGCTGTCCCTTGACCAGAGCCAGCATAATGATACCGAAAGAATCCTGCATCTTGGTATGTTTGTATAATTGGTTGAGAATAACGTCAGGAACAACATCATGACGTAGTTCTATAACTACACGCATACCCTTACGGTCACTTTCATCGCGCAAATCAGTGATGCCGTCAATGATTTTTTCCTGTACTAATTGAGCAATATTTTCTATCAAACGTGCTTTGTTGACCTGGTATGGCAATTCCGTCACAATAATACGGCTTTTGTTTTTCGGCATCGGTTCAATATGAGCCTTAGCTCTTATTTTCACAACACCGCGCCCGGTAGTATAAGCACTGTTAATACCTTCATTACCCAGAATCATGGCTCCGGTTGGGAAATCCGGCCCTTTGATTGCTGTCATCAATTCCGGTATTTCAACCTCCGGATTGTCAATCAGCATGATCAGGCCGTCTATTACTTCGCAAAGATTATGCGGAGGAATGTTGGTAGCCATACCAACTGCGATACCTGAAGAACCATTTATCAAAAGCGCTGGAATTTTGGCAGGCAAAACGCTTGGTTCCTTCAAAGATTCGTCATAGTTCGGGACAAAATCGACGGTTTCTTTCTCAATGTCATCCAACATCTCTTCAGCTATCTTGGCCATACGTACTTCTGTATAACGCATTGCCGCTGCTGAGTCACCATCGACAGAACCGAAGTTACCATGACCGTCTACCAAAAGATATCTGGTGGAAAAATCCTGCGCCAAACGTACAATCGCTTCATAAACCGAAGAATCACCGTGAGGGTGATACTTACCAAGAACTTCACCGACGATACGAGCCGATTTTTTGTATGGCTTATTGGAGCTCATACCAGCTTCCTGCATTGCGTAAAGAATACGACGATGCACAGGCTTCAAGCCGTCACGTACATCCGGCAGTGCACGCTGAACAATAACACTCATTGCGTAGTCGATGTAGGATTTCTTCATTTCGTCTTCTATCCAGACAGGCAAAACCTTACCTTCCTCTAACTCCACTTTACCACCAACCTTTATATTTTTTGACTGCTGTTATTTAAATAATAATTCATATATCTGCTTGCCAATCAGGATTGTCGTGACACATAGATAAAGAGGTCTGACATAGCTGGCACCATGCTTGATAGCCATTCTCGAACCAAAAATCGCGCCGAAAATCATGGAAACACCCATAGCAAGACCATAAACCCAATATACAGTACCGCTCATGGCGAAAGAAACTAAAGCACCGGCACCGCTGGCAAAATTCAGTGCTTTGGCATTGCCTGCCGCCGTCACAAAATTATAACCCAAAAATAAAAAACCAAAAATTAGAAAAGAACCTGTACCCGGTCCAAAAAAACCGTCATAAAAGCCGAGACCGAATGCCGTCAAAATTGTCGCCGTCAAAATACCGGCACCAAATTCCTTGACATTCGAAACGTCGCCCCAATCTTTGCGTCTGTACGTATAGATAGCTACAGCAACCAACATGAAAACAATAATATTTTTCATAAGCGCAGCCGGTAATAAATACACTATGTAAGCACCAAGGGCTGACCCTATGAAAGAAAGAGGCATCAGATACAAAACTACTTTTTTTTGAATTTTGCCGGCACGCCAAAAAGCAACCACACTGGTAAAAGAGCCCATCATTGCGGCGACCTTGTTGGTACCTAAAGCAAAACTCACCGGCATACCGGTCGCGAGAAGAGCAGGTGTAGAAATCAGTCCGCCTCCGCCGACTGTTGAATCAATAAAAGACGCTATAAAAGCGGCAATAACCAAAAATACCATTGTTGCTGGGTCGTATTGTTCCATGTTTCTCCTCGTTCTGCTTTGGATTCATTGCATTACCGCAAAATCGTTTTCATAAATTTTAAATAAAAACCGCTGCATCCTGATTCACAACCAGCTGTTACTGCTTCAGCAATTAACTCATTACTAATTGCATAAGGATGGTTCTGCGACAGAACTGCCCCATTCAGCGGCCATTTTACACCAGAGATTGATACTTTGCTTTCACTGGCGAAAGGTAAAAGTGATATTTCCGTAGGTTTTTGTGTCGGAACAAACGTTACTTGCTCTCCTGCCCCCAGTATAACCATGATTTCTTCGTGGTCTGCAAGAATAATCGTAGCATCTTTTTTCTTTTTACATGCTAGCAGACTAAAAATATTGGCATAGAGGTGGTCAAAACGGCCGCCCCAGATACCTGTGGCCACGACGCAGCTATTTTCAGGAATTTCTTTCAAAAGTAACTGCAAATCGGTATCGTCTTTTTCGCGAGCAAAAGTTTTAATTATAGCCCCGTCATTTTGTGCTGAAAGCCAGTTTTCCTGACTGCCGCTATCGCGGTCCCCACAGAGAAAATCAGGTAAGATACCAGCTTCATAGCAATAATCAATACCGCGATCGGCACAAAAGATTTTCTTGGTAGACGCAACTTCCTTCAGCCAGACCATTTCAGGCCTGCGCCCGCCGGCAACCACAATGATTTTTTCCTGTTTAAACTGACATAAACTTAAAATACCCTGCGGTAAATTAAGATCAAACTTGCTCATAACTTACTTTACTGCCTTTCTCTTACTCGGCGCCGGCTTGATGATGATCTGATCTTTTTCCTTCAAGACCTTCCATTCAACTTCACCGTTACCGTTTTTAAACCATTCCATGCTTAATTCCAGCAAATATTTATTTAATTTTTCCTGTGCTTCTGCCGGCAGCAATAATTCTTTGCCTTGTTTAGCAGCTTTATTTGGTCTGCGCAAAGAATTATCAGCTTGGCTGTCTTCAAGAATTTCTGTTTCGAAACTATGCGCTTCTTTGAAACCTTTCAGCATATCAGCATCTGATAAATTTCTCTTAATTTTCATGAGTATCTCCCTGTCTTACAAATCGAGATTACGTACCTTGCTGGCATTTTCCTCGATGAATTGGCGACGAGGTTCAACTTTGTCGCCCATCAATATGGAGAAAATCATATCAGCTTCTGCAGCATCTTCCAGTTTAACCTGCAAAATAGTACGTCCTTCCGGATTCATCGTCGTTTCCCACAATTGTTCCGGATTCATTTCACCAAGACCTTTGTAACGTTGAACATAAGGATTGCTTTCTCTGCCCACTTCATCCAGCGTCTTTTGCAATTCATCATCACTGTAAGCATAATAATGCTTTTGCCCTTTTCTTACCAGATACAAAGGTGGCTGTGCAATATATACATGTCCTGCTCTGATCATCGGCTGCATATAGCGATAGAAGAAGGTCAACAGCAGCGTACGAATATGCGCACCATCGACATCAGCATCGGTCATAATAATAATTTTGCCGTACCGTGCTTTTGATAAATCAAAGTCTTCGCCAATGCCGCTGCCGAAAGCAGTTATCATAGACCTTATTTCCTCGTTGCTGAGGATTTTATCCAGACGTGATTTTTCAACATTCAAAATTTTACCGCGCAAAGGCAGTATCGCCTGAAAACCACGGTCGCGTCCCTGCTTGGCACTGCCGCCTGCAGAATCACCTTCTACGAGATATATTTCAGTTCTTTCGGCATCACGGCTGGAACAATCAGCAAGCTTACCAGGTAAAGAGCTGATTTCCAAGGCACTTTTACGACGAGTCAGCTCCCTTGCTTTTCTCGCTGCTGCGCGTGCTCTGGCGGAAATGATAGATTTTTCCACAATTTTTTTGGCTTCGACCGGATTTTCATCGAAAAATTCAGACAGACCATCGCTGACCATATTATCAACAATACCGCGGATCTCACTATTGCCAAGTTTTGTCTTAGTTTGTCCTTCAAACTGCGGATCTCTTATTTTTAAACTCAAAACAGCGGTCAGACCTTCACGCACATCATCGCCGCTGAGGTTTTCATCGCCTTCTTTTAAGGCATTAATCTTACGTGCATAATCATTAATTGTCCTGGTAAGAGCTTGTTTTAAGCCGCTTAAGTGCGTACCGCCCTCTTCAGTATTGATATTATTTACGTAAGTATAAATATTTTCGTTATAGGTATCAGTGTATTGGAGAGCTACCTCAACGATATTTGTATCTTTTTCGCCCTCAATATAGATTGGTTTTTCGTTAATAGATGTTTTACTGCGATTTATGTAATTAACAAACGAAATAATACCACCTTCGTAGTGGAATATTTCGCCTTCGCCGGTACGTTCGTCGCGTAATTCAATTTTAACGCCCTTATTCAGGAATGCCAGTTCTCTGATGCGCAGTCTTAAAGTCTCATAGCTGTAGACTGTTTCAGTGAAAATTGTTGCATCAGGCAAGAAATGAACGGTTGTTCCCGTCTCTTCCGTAACACCTTTTTCGTACAGAGGTACTACTGTTTTCCCTTTAGAAAACTCGATGCCATAAATTTTGCCGCCGCGGCGTACTTCTACTTCCATTTTTTCGCTCAAAGCGTTAACACAAGAAACACCAACGCCATGCAGACCACCGGAAACCTTGTAGCCACCGTCGCCGAATTTACCGCCGGCATGCAAAATAGTCATGACGACTTCAACCGCAGGTTTTCCTACTTTGTGCATATCAACAGGAATACCGCGGCCATTATCTCTGACAGTTATGCTGTTGTCCTTATGGATCAAAACCTGAATCATCGTACAATAACCGGCTAAAGCTTCGTCAATACTGTTGTCGACAACTTCAGAAACCAGATGGTGCAAACCACGGCTGGAAATACTGCCAATATACATACTCGGACGTTTTCTAACCGCTTCCAGACCTTCTAATACCTGGATTTGCCCCGCATCGTAACTACCATGTACTGCAATTTCTTCTTCAATACTAGACATAGAAACCTCCGAAATCTAAAATTTATCTTTTGTAAACTGCGTTTAATCCGAAGTCTTCTTCTTTGCGCCGCTTCAGTGTGCCTGGTGAAATGCCTGATAAATACAACGTATCCTTAGTAACTATACAGCTGGATGGGAAAATATCACCGGACAGATCAACAACCTTATATTTTCCAAGGTTAGGGCGGACAAATTCTTCGTAAATATTTGCTTTTTTATCCAGCAGGCTGAAAATTCCCACTATATCGCTATTCTTTACTACGCAGTCTGCTCCCAGATGAAGATACATAAATATTCCTCCGCAGTCTTTCAACCGTTTCTTCAATCAATTCATCCGTCAGTTTTTCCGGTACTATACCAAGTTCCAGCAAAGTTGCAAAAACTTTATCTTCTGCATTGCATTCTTCCCCGGCTATTTTTAAATAAACCTTACTTCTGATGTTTGATTTAATTTCGCTGAATAACATTTTATCACAATTAACGTAATTTATACACTCCTCGTAGGATAACCAAGGTGCAGAATGCAAAATTTCAGCAATTTTAAGCCGTAAAGCACTCTTTCTTTCTCTCTCGCAGGCAGGGCAGTAATAATCATCTCCCATAATTGGTACACCACATTTTTTGCATTGTCTTTTGGAATTTTCAAGGACAGCTTTTTTGCGTTTTTTGTCGTCCTGCATAATTCTGCAAAAAATACTTCTTATTTCCGGATCAGACAACTGCGAAGCTTTTTTCTCTATTTCTGCCTTTTCTTCTTCGCTTAACGGCGCATAGGCTAATTTAGGCTCAATCTCTTTCTCTTCCTGTATGTTTTTTAGGGTAATAGTACCGTTAAAAAACATAATATCTTTGATGATAAGGTCAGTATTTCTCAAGGAACCTATCTCATTCATATTCTGTTTAATTTTGCCTAAAAGCTGAGGCTTCATCATCAATAAGTTATGTGACCAGGCAGAACTATCCGTATTAACAAATAAAATTCCTCTCTCGATGCGATTAGGTTTGGAATGTTTGGCAATATTGGCACCGCAAATCTCCAGCCAGCAATTGTCGAGATAATGTACCAGAAACTTTTCTTTGCCAGTTTTGCTTTTTACAATTTTTAATATGGTTTTTGCTATTTGTTTCACATTAACCCTCGCAGATTGAACCCTCACTGACACAAAAATACCTGTTGCATGCCAATTCAGGTATAAGATTCTTATCGTTAACCGTAATAAAAGTCTGAACCCTGCCGTCAATGAAGTTCAGTATTTGTTTCCTTCGTTCACTGTCCAACTCACTCATCACATCATCAAGCAGCAAAACCGGATACTCACCGGCTTCTTTTTTTACATATTCCATTTCCGCAAGCTTTAATGCAAGCGCACCGCTTCTTTGTTGCCCCTGGGAGCCGAAGGCTCTTAAATTATTTTCATTAACGGTAATGGAAAGATCATCGCGATGCGGCCCGATACCTGTGCTGCCGCGTAAAACATCAAGTGTCTGTCTTTCCCTAAGCCTCGCCAAATACCATTCACGCCAGCATTCCAAACTATCTTCCTGAGAACAAATAATAGCAGAAGAATTAGTTTTCAACTCATAATTGACCACTAATTCTTCCTTTTGGTTGGTTATTTCTTTATAGATAGCTCCAGCTATACTGTTAATTTTCTTAAGGACTTTAAGCCTTAATGTAATAATTTCAGCTGCAACATTTGCAATCTCTTTATTCCAGACCTCTAACTGCGCGTGGTCCAAAACATTTTCCCGTGCGTCTTTCAAAAATTTATTTCGTTGCTGAAGAACTCGGTTATATTTTACTAAAAGGCCATAATAATAGCGGTTAGTCTGAGCTATTTCCATATCAAGAAACCGTCTTCTGAGTGCTGGTTCCCCTTTGACTATCTGTAAATCTTCCGGAGAAAACATTACCACATTCAGAGTCCCATAATGTTCTTTGCTTTTTATAACATTATCATCAAGACTGATTTGCTTTTTCATTCGTTCGCAAACATTCTGCCTTTTGACTCTCAAAGTATGGTCACCATAAAGATTATTAAAAGTAACTTCTGCTGCCATCTCACGACAGGACATTTTTACCAGATCGTCTTCATTGCCTGTTCTGTGAGACATACCGAAAGCCGAATAAAAAATACTCTCTAAAATATTCGTCTTTCCTTGAGCATTATTGCCATAAAAAACGTTGACTAAGCCGTCTATCTGCAAATTCAAATTTTGATAATTTCTAAAATTAATTAAAGAAATTTGTTGAATTTTCATGCTTATTCTTCCGTTTCAACAATAATCTCGTACTGTCCCTTGATTACAACGATATCACCGGGATATACTTTCTTTCTTTTTTCCGTAATTGGTTTTTGATTCAACGTTACCAAGCCGGCTTCAATCAATTCGATAGCTTGTCCGCCGGTTTGCAGAACACCTGCATATTTCATCAGGTTAGAAAATGTTATGTAATCAGTTTTGATCCCTATTTTAATTTTTTCCATTTTTTTCCCCTTAAAATACTACTCTGACAGGAGTAACTATGTAGAGATAGTTTTCTTCACTAACTGGTTTGATGCAAACAGGACTTAAAGAATTATTGAGCTCTATGGTTGCTTCTTCAGCATCAATATTTTTTAAGATATCAAGAATATATCTGGCGTTAAAAGCAACATTCAAGCTGGCGCCTTCAGTAACGCAGCTCACAGATTCACGCCCTTTACCAACATCATTGCTGCTGGAGTTAACAATGATTTCTGCTGCTTTGACACTAATCTTTACGATGCTGTAGTCACCATCTGCAGAAAAGAGCGATACTCTTTTCACAGCTCCTTCAAGTTCTTTAATATTAACTTTGGTTTTAATTTCAAATTTTGGCGGGATAACCCTTCTGTAATCTGGGAATTCTCCTTCTACCAGGCTGGAAACAATGGTAGTTTTGCCGATTTTGATAATGATTTGTCTGTTATGCAGAGATATTACTACAGATTGCGGCAAATCTGAGTTCAGATTATTAACTACTTCAGTCAATAAACGTCCTGGAATAATCATTGAAAAATCTTTTTCTTCACTATTTTCTACTTCAACCGTTTTAATAGCTAGTCTGTGAGTGTTAGTGCCAACAAAAGTTACATTAGAACCTTTCTTTTCAAACAAAATGCCTGTAAAAAGAGGTCTGGTTTCATCAGTTGAGCGGGCATATATGGTTTTTTTGATTAAATCCTTCATTACTTCGTCAGAAATAATCAGTTTCTCTTCACCATCTACTGAAGGAAAAGCAGGATAATCATTTTCATCCATCAGGACTATCTGAAAGTTTGCTTTGCCAGATTCAATGGTAACAGTTGATTCATCAGTGTTTTTATAAATATTAACTTCTTCTGACTGCAAAGTAGCAAGTAAATCAGAAAAGTATTTTGCAGGAATAACGATGTTGCCATTCTCAGCAACATTAGCTTCAATTTGGCAGCCAATAGCCATGTTTAAGTCCATAGCTTGTATTTCCAGTTGGTTTGAAGAAGCAATTAAATGGATTCCGGAAAAAATAGGAGTGCTAGGATTAGAAGAAATTGCCTTTTTAGCAGTTTGTACTGCTTTTGCAAGAACTGATGTTTTACAAGTAAATCTCATTTTTAAGACCCCCTGGTTTATTATTACTGCCTAAATAATATAAAAAACTTAGTAGCCGTAGTAGTAGGACCTGTGGATATGTTGATAAACATGTTGAGAACAGATTCTGCCTTCGTTTCGGCTTTGGACAAAATGTTTATAAAGCTGAGTTTTTTATGCACATACAAACAGTGAAAAACTGGTATTAAGATATCAACACGTTTGCTAACAGCTTATATCGTCCTTATGAACAGGTTTATACAGACGAGGTTATTTTTTTAGCTGTGCCATGAAAGATTTGATGATTTTTTCCAGTTCAGCGTCTTCCCTGCGCTCCTTGCCTATTTTTTCACAGGCATGAATAACAGTAGTATGATCACGGCCGCCGAAAAATTCTCCAATACGCGGCAAAGAGTAGTCTGTCATTTCACGACAGATATACATAGCAATTTGACGTGGGTAGGCAACATTACGGGTTCTTTTTTTAGCCAGAAAATCTTCTTTCTTTATCTTGTAATAGTTGGCAACAACCTTTTGAATTTCTTCAACCGATATATGTTTATTATTGTTTTCATTGTTTAACTCTGACAAAGCTTTCTTAGCTTCTTCAAGAGTAATTTTGCCGCCGTTGAACGAAGCATAGGCGGATACTCTTGTAAAGGCGCCCTCAATTTCTCTGATATTAGTTTCGATAGCAGAAGCAATGAAAAGAATGACATCATTTGGGATGATGATATCTTCGCGATCGGCTTTCTCTCTCAAAATTGCCATCCTGGTTTCGAGGTCAGGTGCCTGGACGTCAGCTGTCAGGCCCCATTCAAAACGTGAACGCAGGCGGCTTTCCAGAGTCTCAATTTCTTTTGGTTTACGGTCACTGGAGATGATTATTTGTTTGTTGGCGTCGTGCAGAGCGTTAAAGGTATGGAAAAACTCTTCCTGTGTACTTTCTTTTTTACGCAGAAATTGGATATCGTCAATTAAAAGGCAGTCAATATTGCGGTATTTATTGCGGAAAGCTTCCATGGAATTCTTTTGAATAGAAAAAATCATTTCGTTCGTGAAAGTTTCGCTGGAAATATAGAGGACCTTCATTTCCGGATATTTTTGTTTAACACGATTGCCAATGGCATGCATCAAGTGTGTTTTGCCAAGACCAACATCGCCATACAAAAAGAGGGGATTATAAACCTTTGCCGGTGCTTCTGCTACCGCGAGTGCAGCAGCATGGGCAAAGCGGTTAGAATTGCCTATAACGAAATTTTCAAAGAGATATTTGGAATTAAGATTGCTTTCGAAATTTTCCGAAGAAACTCTTATGGATTCATTATTGACGCTGTTCTTTTCCTGCTTGCCGGCCGCAGGCTGTTCTTCAACTACTATTTCTGGTTTGTAGTTAACAGCTTCGTCAGTTTTTGGTGTATCCATATTTGTTACAATTAAATTAAGAGGTCTGCCGGTCAGAGTAGAAAGAGTTTTTTCTATTTCAGCCGAATAACGTGATTCGATCCATTCCTTGATAAATAGTTTTTCTACACCTATTTCGAAGGTATCCTCGTTCATGGACAAAGGTAGGGCGGCTTTAATCCAGTTGACGTATCCTGGGTTTTTGCTGTTATTATTAACATACCCTAAAAATTCGTCCCAAACGTCGGCCAAGTTATTCGTTTGCATTCTATCCATCCTTTCAATTTAGATTTGTTGAGTAGCAGAATTATACGATAGTATTTATAAACAAATTAACGACAAAGTATGGACATTTTCAACAATTTGCTAAAAAACTGTGATTAACTTGCGTTCTAGAAATAACACTGCACACTTATTCTATCAAAGGGCAATGGACTTATCAACAGGACGGTGGAAAAAATCCAGATATTTATCCACAGGTGTGGATAAATATCTGGATTTTTTGTTTTTTTGTTATTATTGTAATGGTTTTATTCTTGACAGTATATGAAAGCTATCATATAATCGGTATAGCTATCAAATGAATGAATGATAAATTTGGTAAAACTACGTGTGTGGCAAGGAGGTATAACGGAATGAAACGTACTTTTCAACCTAATAATACTAGGAAAAAGAGAACGCACGGCTTTAGAGAAAGAATGAAAACTTTGGGCGGTCAAACAGTCCTTAAAAGAAGACGTGCAAAAGGCAGAAAGAGATTGTCTGCATAATATTCAAATAGGCCGCAGTGATGTGGCCTATTTTTTCCATGCGGTCGGGTGTGAATATTTTGGAAAAAACTAGAAGATTTAAATTTGGAAGAATGGAACGTATCAAATCAAAGAAAGGTTTTCAGCTTGTTTATAACAGCGGCCGTTCTGTAGTTGATGCGTTGTCAGTTATTTATGTATTGACGTCTCCTTCGGAGAGGGTTCAGATTGGGCTCGCCGTAGGCAAGAAATTGGGCAATGCTGTTTTGAGAAATCATGTTAAGCGAATGATGAGAGAAGTATTCCGCAACAGGAAACATGAACTAAAGGCAGGTTCTCATATAGTCTGGGTAGCAAGAAAGAAACTAATTGCTGCTGATTACAATACTTATGACCGTGTATTTATGAGATTGGCCAAAAGAGCAGGTTTATTGAATTGAGGTACTATTGGATGAAAACATTGTGTATTTTGCTTATTCGTTTTTACCAGTTGTTTATTTCACCTTTATTTCCGCCGACCTGTCGTTTTTATCCTACTTGTTCACAGTATGCGATTGAAGCTATTCAAAAAAAAGGGGTTTTACGTGGCGTCTTGTTAGCTATCAAACGAATTGCCAAATGCCATCCGTTTCACCCCGGTGGCTATGATCCTGTTTAGCGGGTTTGCTAAAATAAAGATTTTGATTTGAGGAGTGATATTTTGGATTTTCTGAGTTCGCTTGTACAACAGGTTGTAACTATTATGTATAACTTTACTGCGATGATTGGTATTCCGAACTATGGTCTGGCTATTATTATCATGACCATAATTGTAAAAGTCATACTTTATCCTTTGACTGCCAAACAAATTGCTTCTACTACGGCGATGATGGAATTACAGCCGAAGATGAAAGCTGTACAGGAAAAGTATAAAAACGACAAAGTTCTATTAAATCAAAAAATGGCTGAATTGTACAAAGAGCAAGGGATTAACCCACTTGCCGGTTGTTTGCCACTTTTGGTTCAAATGCCGATAATGATAGGTATTTTTTATGGTATAAGGGATTTTGAATATGTAGGACCTAATAGTTTCCTATGGATGCAAAATATTTCTTTGCCTGATCCATACTATATCCTGCCGGTTTTGTCTGCATTAACTACTTTTATCCAGTCAAAGCAGTCTATGCCTGATACCAGTAGCCCGCAAAATAAAGTTATGCTGTATTTCATGCCTCTTTTCATCGGCTATATCAGTTTTACTTTCCCAGCAGGCCTTGTGCTTTACTGGGTTGTTATGAACCTTATGCAGATTGCTCAACAAGCTTTGATGAATAAGAAAAAAGTTGCCGTATAGTTTGTAGGTAGGGGGAGTAGTAATGGGTTCTATTGAAATGACCGGCAAAACAGTCGATGAAGCATTGGAAGCTGCTCTTGCTGAATTACATACAACCAGAGAAAATGTGGATGTAGAAATTCTTGAAGAGGCTAAGGATGGCTTGTTTGGCTTGTTTGGTGGTCGTAAAGCCAGAATAAAAGTAACTTTAAAAGCTGTAAAAGGGGAAGAAAAAGAAGAAGAAAAACCTGCGGAAGCTTTGAAGGAAACTGAAAATGTGGTTGCTGTAGGGGAAACTAAACAATCTAAGAATATTGTTAATAATGATGAAGCCATTAAAATGGCTAAAGAATTTCTTTTGAAAATTTTTGCTTCGATGAATATCAAAGTTGTGATGGAGAAATTTGTCAGCAAAGAAGATGGAGTAGTTACTTTTAAATTACACGGTGCTGACATGGGAATTTTGATCGGTAAACACGGTCAGACTCTTGATTCATTGCAGTACCTGACAAATTTGGTAGCTAACAAAAATTCAGCAGAACGTATCCGCATTATGATTGATATTGAGGATTACAGGGAGCGTAGGGCTCATACCTTGACGAGACTTGCTTTGCGCTTGGCCGAAAGAGTTAAACGGTCAGGAGATAGGGTCGTCCTGGAACCGATGAATCCACATGAACGCAAGATTATCCATATGGCACTGCAGAATGATAGCAGGGTGAATACTTTGAGTGAGGGTGAAGATCCTTATCGCAGAGTTGCCATCGAATTGAAGAAATAAATTTTCGACCCAGTGATATTATTGATATTACTGGGTCTATTACTTTTAAGGGAGAAGAAGCAAAATGTTTGTAGATGATACTATCAGTGCCGTAGCAACAGCATTGGGCGAAGGAGCTATAGGCATAATAAGGTTAAGCGGCCCCAGAAGTTGTGAAATTGCGGATAGGATTTTCAAGGCTGCTTCTGGTAAACGACTTGAAAAGTACCCGCCTAATACTCTGGTCTATGGCCATATTGTGGATGGCAATGGTGTGATAGTAGATGAAACTCTAGTTGTTTTTATGCGTTCCCCGCATTCTTATACCGCAGAAAATGTGGTAGAAATTCAGGCTCATGGCGGTATTCAGTCTTTGAAGAAAATTCTTTCGTTGACTTATGAAGCTGGTGCCCGGCCGGCAGAACCGGGAGAGTTTACGAAAAGAGCATTTTTAAATGGTCGGATCGACTTGGCACAAGCTGAAGCGGTCATGGATATTATTAAAGCCCGCAGCGAGGTTTCTTTGAAACTTGCTTTACGTCAGCAGCAGGGGCAGCTTTCCAAGGAAATTGGTTTATTACGCAGACGTCTTTTAGATATTATTGTTAATCTGGAAGCTGTTATTGATTACCCGGAAGAAGATATAGAAGAAGTTACGTTTCTCAATGTAAAAAATACCATTTATGACGTGCAGAGTGAAATTTCGCTGTTGCTTAATAACGCCCATACAGGCAAAATAATGCGGGAAGGCATGAAGACTGTCATCATTGGCAGGCCGAATGTCGGCAAGTCCAGTTTATTAAACAGTTTATTGCGTGAAGAACGGGCTATCGTCTCTGAAATACCTGGCACTACGCGTGACGTCATTGAAGAACAATTGCTGATTGATGGCATTCCGTTAGTGCTTACCGACACGGCCGGTATTCGTGATACCGATGATTATGTAGAAAAAATTGGCGTTGCCAAGACGAAAAAAATCCTGGAAGAGGCTGAACTGGCGGTTGTTGTGCTTGACGGTGCCGAAAGTCTTCATGATGAAGATAGGGATATATTAGAGGCTGTCAGGGAAAAGCCTTATGTTATAATAGTGAATAAGAGCGATTTGACTCAGGCGATTGATTTAGCAGCTCTAAAAGCTGATTTTGGTGCAGAAAATATTATGCAGCTTTCTGCCATGACTTCCGAAGGTGTTGATGATTTCATTGCCTGGCTGAAGAAATATGTTTACGGCGCAGGCGGTCAACTGGAAGAAGGTATCTATGTGCAGAATGCCCGGCATGAGTATCTGTTGAAGCAGGCTTCTTCTGCTTTAAGTGATGCGTTAGCTGCGGCTGGCAATCATGTGCCTTATGACTGCATTATCATTGATTTGCGTAATGCAGTGGAAGCAATCGGTTTTATTACCGGCGATACTGTGAGCGATGAAATTATCAATGAAATCTTTGCCAGATTCTGTGTTGGCAAATAGGTGTTAATGAGAGGGATAGATTTTGATTAGTGGAAAATATGATGTAATTGTTGTCGGTGCCGGCCATGCCGGTGTAGAAGCTGCTTTGGCTTCGGCACGTCTTGGCGGTAAAACTTTGATGGCGACTCTTTCGCTTGATAATATAGCCCTTATGCCTTGTAATCCCTCGGTAGGAGGACCGGCTAAGGGTCATTTAGTACGTGAAATCGATGCTTTGGGCGGTCAGATGGGTTTGTCCGCTGATGAAGCGTGTATCCAGATGCGCATGTTGAATACCGGTAAAGGCTATGCAGTGCATGCTTTGCGTGCGCAGGCTGATAAGCCGTATTATCATACCATTATGAAAGAAATAGTTGAGCATGAAGAAAATCTTGATGTCAAACAACTGATGATTGATAAATTGCTTGTATCTCACGGCGAGGTTGTCGGTGTTGAAGCAGAAACAGGAGAGGTGTTTGAAGCCAAATGTGTGATCTTGGCAACAGGCACTTATTTGCGTGGTAAGATTGTTTATGGTGAAGTGAATTATGAGTCCGGTCCGAACGGGTTGCGTTCTGCTACCAGGCTTTCGGCTTCTTTGCAGGAACATGGCGTGGAACTGATGCGTTTCAAGACCGGTACACCGGCACGTGTAGATGCCCGCAGTCTTGATTACAGCAAGATGGAACCGCAATATGGGGACGAAGTTACCCGCAATTTTTCCTTCATAAGCAAGATTGATACAAGAGAGCAGCTTCCTTGCTGGCTGACTTATACCAATGAACATACACATCAGATCATTCGGGATAATCTCGGCAAATCAGGTATGTTTACCGGTTTGGTCGAGGGAGTAGGGCCTCGTTACTGTACATCTATCGAATCTAAAATCGTCAGATTTGCTGATAAGGAACGCCATCAGCTTTTTTTAGAGCCTGAGGGTCTCAGGACCAATGAAGTTTACGTACAGGGAATGTCTTCTTCGCTGCCTGCGGATGTGCAGGTTGCCTTTATGCAGACCATTCCCGGTATGGAAAATTGCAAAATGATGCGTGCAGGTTATGCAATTGATTATGATTGTTTGAATCCTTTGCAGCTGCAAGCTTCACTAGAACATAAACATATTTCCGGTTTGTTTTCTGCCGGACAGTCCAACGGTACCAGCGGTTATGAAGAGGCTGCGGCGCAAGGTTTAATGGCAGGGATTAACGCTATGCAGAAAATTAAAGGTAACGAACCCTTTGTTTTAGGCAGAAGCGATGCTTATATCGGTGTTTTGATTGATGACCTTGTTACCAAGGGTACTAATGAACCTTATCGCATGATGACTTCGCGTGCTGAATATCGTTTACTGCTTCGTCAGGACAATGCGGATCTGCGTCTCACTGAAAAGGGACGCCAGCTCGGTCTGGTTGATGATTATCGCTACAGCCAGTTTACTGCTAAGCGCGACTTGCTGGAAAGAATGCTTTACCAAATGGGCCATATGAACATTGCACCGACTGAAGAGGTACAAAAGAAATTAGCTGCTTTAAATACAGTGCCTCTGCGTTCAGGTATTTCGATGTTGGAGCTTTTGAGGCGCAGTGAACTTGATTATGCCAAACTTGCCAAGGCGTTTGATTTGCCGGAACTTTCTTCTGTTGTTGCTGAGCAGCTGGAAATTCACGCTAAATATGAAGGCTATATCGCTAAGCAGAGGCAGGAAGTTGAACGTGCCCTAAAATTGGAAAATAAGTTGATTCCTCCTGATATTGATTACCATGAAATTAAGGAGCTTTCTCTCGAGTCTATCGAGAAGCTTGATAAAGTACGTCCAAACTCCATTGGTCAGGCATCGCGTATCTCTGGTGTTTCGCCGGCTGATGTCAATGTTTTGATGATTTTTCTTGATGCTGCCAGCCGAAGGGAGAAAACAAAATGACTTTTTTGGAGGCTTTGATCAGTAAAGGGAAGGAAGCTGGACTGGTATTTACTGAAAAACAGTTGGAACAGTTTTCCTTGTATTTTGATCTTTTGATTGAGACCAATAAGGTTATGAATCTGACTGCAATAACCGAACCTGAAGAAGTTGCCGTTAAACATATCATTGATTCGCTGTTGGCTTATGACGAAAAGATATTTCCTGGGAAATTGCTGGCTGATGTTGGCACAGGCGCTGGTTTTCCCGGCATTCCTCTCAAAATTTATTGTCCTGAATTAAAAGTAGTACTTTTGGACTCTTTGGCTAAAAGGCTGAAGTTTTTGCAGACTGTTATCGAGAGGCTCGGACTCGAAGATATTTCCTGTGTTCATTTGCGGGCAGAGGATGCAGGACAAAACAAGGATCACCGAGAGAAATATGACTTAGTAACCGCACGCGCTGTAGCAAGATTATCCGTTTTGTCTGAGTACTGTTTGCCGCTTGTCAAACAGGGCGGCTATTTCATTGCGATGAAAGGTTCGAAATTTAAGGAAGAGATTACTGAAGGCCTTACTGCTGTTAGTATTTTGGGAGGAGAAATTGTTTCTGCGGAAGAAGTCAAACTCCCTGGTCTCGATGATGGCAGAGCGATTATAAAAATCCGTAGGATCAAAAGAACTCCGGCTAAATATCCGCGTAAAGCTGGATTGCCGGAAAAGCAGCCACTGTAATAGGGGAGGGAGAGCCTGATAGTATGGTTATTGATGATGAATTTGCTTATCTAGATGCAGCGAATCTTTTAGGGGAAGATGTTTCAGCTTCAGCAGAAGTTAGTGTTGTTCAGGTTCCGGTGCAGAATATCGAAGCTAATCCGTATCAGCCACGTAAACATTTTGAGCCTGAAGCCTTGGCCGAACTAGCGCATTCCATAAGCCAATATGGTGTATTGCAGCCGCTTCTGGTTGCACCTATGGGTGACGGACGGTATATGCTGATAGCTGGAGAACGCAGACTGCGCGCTTCCAAGCTGGCTAATCTGTCTCTGGTGCCGGTTATAATCAGTGATTATACTTCTCAGCAAATTGCTGAGATTGCGTTAATCGAAAACTTGCAGCGAGAAGACCTGCATTATTTGGAAGAAGCTGATGGTTATGAGAAACTGATGGACCAGTTCCATCTTACTCAGGAATCAATGGCGAGTCGTGTCGGTAAGAAGCAATCTACTATTGCCAACAAGCTGCGTCTTCTGAAATTGACAGAGAGGGTAAGGAAGCTGTTAAAAGAACAGGGACTGACTGAAAGACATGCGCGTGCTTTGCTCAGACTTACCACTGAAGAAGATCAAATTAATGTTATTGATGAAATTACAAAGAACGGTTACAATGTAAGACAAGCTGAAAAGTACATTGAACATTATATTGAAGAGCATCAGGATTCAGCTAAGCTTAAGAAAACTAAGAGATTGATGATTATCCAGGATGTCAGGATCTATCTGAATAGCATTAAACAAATTACTAAAAATATGGAAGTTTCCGGCATTCCGGTCAAGGTTGAACAAAAGCTGGAAGGTGATGATGTTATTGTCACTCTCCATATTAAGAATACAAAGAAATCAAAATTGCACTCATAATATCTTTTATAGAACCAAGCTAAAGTAAAAAAGTCAATGTTTCACGTGAAACATTGACTTTTTTCTTTGGCAAAATGATATTTTTTAATATATGAAGCATAAATTATGGTAGAATATAGTAGTCGGTAAAACAATATTAACTAATGGAACGAATGAGAGGTGATGGTCTTGGTTAAAGTAATCGCCATTGCAAACCAGAAAGGCGGCGTTGGCAAAACAACAACCGCTGTAAACCTGGCAGCTTGCCTGGCAGCTAAGGGCCGCAAGGTATTACTGATAGACAGTGATCCACAAGGCAATTCTACCAGTGGCCTTGGCTTTGAAAAAAATTATATAAAAAAATGCATCTATGATGTTTTAATTAATGGCACACCGATGTCAGAAGTCATAATGAAGAGCGAATATGAGAACCTATGGGTTCTGCCGGCCACCATACAACTTGCTGGCGCCGAACTTGAGCTTGTTTCCGTAATGAGCAGGGAAGGCAGATTGAAACGTGCCTTGGACAGGGTTAAACATGAATATGATTATGTTTTGATTGACTGCCCACCGTCATTAGGACTTTTGACTTTAAATGCGCTTACCGCTGCGAGCTCTGTATTGGTTCCAATTCAATGTGAATTCTATGCCTTAGAAGGCGTAACTCAATTGATGAATACCATTCAGCTGGTACAACGCAATCTCAATCCGGCCTTGAAACTTGAAGGAGCGGTTATGACGATGTTTGATGCGCGTACTAATCTCTCCAGTGATGTTGTTGGTGAAGTAAAGAAATACTTCAATGCTAAAATGTACAATACGATAATACCGCGCAATATCAGATTAAGCGAAGCACCAAGCCACGGACAGCCTGTCATTGTTTATGATGCCAAGTCCAAAGGTGCACAGGTTTATCAAGAATTGGCACAGGAGGTTATCGGAGATGAATAAACGCGCTGGTTTGGGCAAAGGCTTGGAGGCTCTTTTCGGCAGCACCGAAGATGTAAGTGCGGAAGTAGCGGAAAATGAAGTTAAACAAGAAATTGATGTAACGGACTTAGTACCGAATCCCTATCAACCGCGTAAAGTCTTTGAACCTGAGAAAATGAAGGAGTTAGTAGACTCCGTCAAACAACATGGCGTAATCCAGCCGCTTATCGTACGCAAAAGCGGCAATCGTTACGAAATTGTTGCCGGTGAAAGGCGTTGGCGTGCGGCCAAAACTGCAGGTCTGAAAGCTGTACCGGTTGTGATACGCGATTATGACGAAGAAGCTATGATGGAAGTAGCCATGATAGAGAATATTCAACGTCATGATCTCAACCCTTTGGAAGAGGCCGAGGGAATAAAAGCGATGATGGACAAACTTCAGCTGACACAGGCTGATGCGGCAAAAAAATTAGGCCGCAGCCGTACTGCAGTCACCAATATCCTCAGGCTTTTGAATCTGCCTGCTAAAATACGTGAATATATTTCCAAAGAAGAGCTGACTTTAGGACAAGTAAGACCGCTATTGGTAATAGAAGATGAGGCAAAACAAATTTTGCTTGCCCAGACAATAATTACCAAAGGCTGGAGCGTCCGCAAAGTAGAGGATGTCGTCAAAGAATATAAAGAAGGCCGCGACATTGAATCTTTGATTGAGGATGAACCGGTACAGGAGAAAAAGGAAAATAGCGTTAAAAAGACTAAAACGACCAAGGCGAAAGAAAGTCCGGATGTTTTTTACGCTGATTTCCAAAATAAAATGATGTCAGTTTTAGGAACTAAGGTCAAAGTGGTCAAAAAGACTGAGAAAAGTGGCAAAATCGAGATAGAGTATTATTCCTTGGATGATTTGGAGAGAATTTACGAATTATTGGAGGAAAGGGCTCAAGCACTTGATAGTTCTTTGAAAAAAATACAAAAACTTAATGTATGAGTTTTTATAAATTGAGAATAATGAACTGGTGGTCTTAGCAGAAAGGAAATATGCGATGATCGGTATGGGGACAGTTGTTAATGCTGCCGCAATTCTTGCCGGCGCGGCTTTAGGTCTCGTCCTGCGGAAGGGATTGCCTGACAGGTGGCAGGAAACAATAATGCATGCCATTGGTTTATCGGTTACGGTTATCGGTATCCAGATGGAAATGAAAACAAATAATATTATTATAGTAATTATAAGTTTAGTGGCTGGGTCGATAATAGGGGAGTATTTTGATATTGATAAGGCATTGAATCGCTTTGGCAGCTGGATTGGCGCCAAGCTGACAAAGGATAATGAAAAAAATAGTGCGGCAGCAATCATAGGGCATGGATTTGTCGCAACCAGTCTTATTTACTGCGTAGGAGCAATGGCAATTGTCGGCAGTATTCAGGAAGGTTTAACAGGAGATGCCTCTACACTTTATGCCAAATCGATACTTGACGGCATAACAGCAATCATTTTTGCAGCAAATATGGGTGTTGGCGTTGCATTATCTGCGCTCAGCGTGGCAATTTACCAAGGAACGATTACATTGTTGGCCGGTTCTATGGAAGCAATCATGACGCCGGCACTTTTGGCAGAGTTGACTGCAACAGGAGGCATACTGATCATAGCAATTGGTTTGAATATGCTGAAGCTTGTACAAATAAGAATTGCGAACATGCTGCCAGCCATTATAGCCGCAGGGTTTGTGACGGAACTATTCGCTTTTTTCAAATGAGGAGACTAGGAAATAATGGAAAATATAAATTTAATGCTCAATGAAAATATTGCGGCTGTAATTGCCGTGATGCTCCTTCTGATAATTATTCAGGCGGTTATGTTAATAAGATCAGGGAAGAAAGTCAAAAAACTGCAGGAAAAATATGATTTCTTTACTCAAGGCACAGATAATGTTGATATCGGTGAACTTTTAACAGAAACCTTAAGCGAAGTGCGTTCCGGTAGAATTGAAATGGAAAAATTGAACGACCGCTGCAATGGCCTGCGTGACCAGTTAAAGGATTGCGTACAGAAGGTGGGCGTTGTAAGATTTAATGCCTTTGATGATACCGGCAGTGATTTAAGTTACTCAGTTGCATTGCTCGATGAAAGAAAAGATGGTGTAGTTTTTTCCAGCATTTTTGGACGCGATGAAAATAGGTGTTATGCTAAACCGATTAAGGCAGGCAAGTCAGATTATGCATTGTCTAAAGAAGAGCTGGAAGCTTTAAACAAATAAAACATTCAATAAGCCACTATCAAGGCAGTCCGCTTGCAAATTCTTTGCAGGCGGTTTTTTTACGTGCGAAAAACCGGCCTCTAAAATCAGCTGTAAGCCGGTTTAAATAAAAGTTGCTTGCATTTCTTCGTGAAATGAGCAAAATGTCCTCAAAAAGCAAAATAAACAAAAATAGATTAATGTTTTAAAGAAATTAAGAAATAAGCTATATTTTCCATAATAAAAATACAGAATACTGTATAATCAACAAAGCGTCCGCATTATTTGGACGAAAACCTGCAAAAGCAGGTAAAATGTGTCTGATAGAGTACATTAACAAAAAAAGTAATAATATATAAATATATTTGTATTTCTTGGATGCACAATTTGAAATAATTGAAAAATAATGTACAAACTTTACAAAAAAAGTTGCTCATTTTGTATTAAAAAGCAAAAAAAATATTGACAAAAGTGTGAAGTCTTACATATAATGAAAAGCAAGTGATTACAAGATGGTCTTTTTATCTGTAAAACTGGAAAAAGTATGTAAGATTTTTTTCTTTTTTGTTTTTACAGGTGAAAACACTAATTGCAATCAAAAACGAACAGGGGAAAGAAAAGGTGAAACAAATGAAATCTTGGAAAAAAATTGTCGGCGTAGCCTGTACGGCAGTATTTATGACTTCCGTTGTCGCAGGTTGCGGTGGCGACAAAAAGAAAGATGCAGCCAATAGTAACGAGATAGTTATTGGCGCAGCCTTCGAATTGACCGGTGGCGTGGCCAACTATGGTAAGTCAACTTTATCCGGTGTTAAGATGGCAGTAGATGAAGTAAATAAAGCCGGCGGCATTAATGGCAAGAAGATTAAACTTGTTGAAAGTGATACCAAGTCCGAGCCTTCAGAAGCAGGCAACGCAGTAACAAAATTAGTAACCAAAGACAAAGCAGTTGCAATAATTGGACCTGCTACCAGCGGTTCTGTAGCTGCGGCATCCCAGATTGTTACTGACAATAAGATTCCTTTAATGGCACCAGTTGCTACAGCAGAAAATATTACTGTTAAAGATGGAAAGACTAAACCATTCATATTCCGTGCTTGCTTCATCGATCCTTTCCAGGGTCAAATAATGGCTGAGTTTGCAAATAAGACCCTGAAGGTTAAAAATGTTGCAATTCTCTATGATTCTTCCAGTGAATATTCCAAAGGCCTGACCGCAGTATTTACCAAGACTTTAGAAAAGAACGGCGGCAAAGTAGTTGCCAGCGAAGCTTTCCTTGCTAAAGACGTTGACTTCAAAGCTTCTTTAACTAAGATTAAAGCAACCAATCCAGAAGCTATCTATGTACCAGCTTACTATGAAGAAGTTGCAAAGATCATTAAACAAGCTCGTGAAATCGGTTTGACTTGCCCAATGCTCGGATCTGACGGCTGGGATTCTCCTAAACTTGCTGAAATCGCAGGCCCTGCTGCTCTTAATGGCACTTACTTCTGCAGCGCATATTCTGCACAAGACCAAGAACCAAGCGTTCAAAAATTCATCAAGAACTACAAAGCAATGTTTAATGCTGAACCAGATAACTTCGCAATTCATGGCTATGATGCAGCAATGATTGTTATTGAAGCTATCAAACGCGCTGGCACAACTGATGGTGTCAAGGTTGCGGCTGAAATGGCTAAAACCAAGGATCTGCAGGTTGCCACCGGTAAAGTTACTTATGACGATAAACACAACCCGATTTCCGGAGCTGTAATTATCGAATTGAAAGACGGCGTACAGACCTTTAAAGAAAAGATCACGCTCTAGTCTTAAATTATTAGTACACTCAATCCAGCGCCGGATTGAAGCTTTCTTCGATTCGTCGCTGGATTTATTATTTTTTAGTCTAAGTCACCTTGTTTTATTATGAAATTAATCCTGAAACCGATAGAGAGAGACTGGCTGAATGCCACAACGGGTGGGATTGATGATAAATTTTCTTCATTAAAAACATTGGAGGGGAAAGACAAATGAAAAAAATGCGTAAGGTTTTATCGGTAGCATGTATTGGCATGCTGCTGGCAACTGCACTTACAGGTTGCGGCGGCGACAAAAAGGGGTCAGGCGATACCATTAAGATTGGTGGCAACCTCGAAATGACCGGCGGCAGCGCAAGCTATGGCAAGTCAGCTCAAAATGGTATCAAGCTTGCGATTGACGCAGCAAATGCTAAAGGCGGCGTACTCGGCAAAAAGATTGAATTTGTAGTTGCCGATAACAAATCAGAAGCAGCCGAAGCAACCAATGCTATGCAAAAACTGATAGCGCAAGACAAGGTTATCGCCGTTATCGGCCCGAACCTATCATCAGCTTCAATTGCAGCAACTTCAATCAACACCAGTGCTAAAGTTTTGGCAATCACACCAATGGGTACTAACCCGAATGTAACAGTTGATAAAGACGGCAAAACAAAAGATTTCATGTTCCGCGCCTGCTTTATCGATCCTTTCCAAGGTACTGTAATGGCTACCTTTGCTAAGGATAAGATTAACGCTAAAAACGTTGCAATTCTGGTAGATAATTCTTCAGATTATGCAAAAGGACTGGCACAGTTCTTCAAAGAAGCCTTCACTAAGGGCGGCGGCAAGATTGTTGCTGAAGAATCTTATCTCCAAAAAGATACTGACTTCAAAGCAACTTTGACAAAGATTAAAGCTTCTAATCCGGATATGATATATGTTCCTGGCTACTATCAGGAAGTAGGCATGATCGTTAAACAAGCTCGCGAAATGGGATTGAATGTTCCTATGGCAGGCGGCGATGGCTGGGATAGCGCAAAGCTTCCTGAAATTGCAGGCAAAGCAGCTTTGAACAATACTTACTTCTCAAGCTTGTATTCACCTGATGATGACTCTCAACTGAACAAGGATTTCGTTGCAGCTTATCAAAAAGCTTACAATGAAAAACCTGACGTTTTCGCAGCTCTTGCTTATGATTCCGCACTTCTCGTAATCAATGCAATCAAGACTGCCAATGCAGTAGATACCGTGAAGATTAAAGATGCAATGGCAAAAACAGCCGGCTTCAGCGGTGTTTCCGGTAACGTAACGTTCAACGCACAACACAACCCGGTTAAGAGTGCTGTTATCATCGAATACAAAGATGGAGCACAGGTTTTCAAAACCAAGATTAATCCTTGATTTTATTCAGTGGGCCGTGCATAAGACGACCCACTAAAGTTATTTTTTAGGCAGGGGGCTAAAATTTATGGATATGGGATCATTTTTGCACCAATTTGTGCAACAATTGATTAACGGTGTATCATTAGGCAGTATTTATGCTTTGATTGCACTTGGTTATACAATGATTTACGGTATTATAAAGCTGATAAACTTCGCTCACGGCGATATTTACATGCTTGGCGCTTATTTCGGCTTTGTAGCAACCACCATGTTGGGCTTGTCTTTCTTACCGGCACTTGTTTTTGCCATGGCAGCAGCCGCGGTAGCCGGTATTGTCATTGAACGCGTTGCTTATCGGCCGATGCGTAATGCACCGCGTATAGCAATTTTGATTACGGCAATCGGCGTATCTTTCTTTCTCGAGTATGGCATGATTTTGATTGCTACACCTCAACCACGTACTTTCCCAGCGGTTTTTGATGCGACAGTCTACAACGTTGCTGGTCTTGTAATTAACAGCCAGCAAATCGTTATTTTGGGCAGCGCACTGGTACTGATGGCAGCTTTGACCTATATTGTTAACCACACCAAAGCTGGTAAGGCAATGCGTGCAGTATCTTTTGATATGGACGCAGCACAATTGATGGGTATCAATATCGACAAGGTCATCTCCATGACCTTCGCTCTGGGTTCTTCTCTGGCAGCAGCAGCTGGTGTACTTGTAAGTATCTATTACAATTCCATTGATCCTTTGATGGGTATGATGCCAGGTATGAAAGCTTTCGTTGCCGCTGTTCTCGGTGGTATCGGTATTATCCCAGGTGCAATGCTTGGCGGCATTATCATGGGTGTTGTTGAAGCAATGGTCAGTGGTTTCTTCTCCTCAACCTTCCGTGATGCTGCAGCCTTTGGTATCCTGATTCTTATTTTGCTCTATAAACCATCCGGTCTTCTGGGCAAAAATATCCGCGAGAAAGTGTAGGTGACAGTGATGAATAATATTAGAAAACAAGACATCATGTCCCTATTGGGTTGTTTTGTTTTGTTTGCTGTTATGCAGCTATTAATTATGTTTGAGATTATCGGGCCATTCTGGGAACTGAACATCGTCCTGATTGGCATTAATATTATCCTGTCAGTCAGTCTGAACCTGATCAACGGCTATACAGGACAATTTTCTATCGGCCATGCAGGCTTTTTGGCAGTAGGCGCTTATACCGGTGCTATTATAACCGTAAAGCTCGGCCTTCCTTTTGAACTGGCATTAATAGTTGGTACTCTTTGTGCAGGTCTCCTCGGCTTCCTGATTGGTTTGCCGACCTTGCGCCTGAATGGTGACTACCTTGCTATCGCTACATTGGGACTTGGCGAAATCATCCGTATTTGTATTCTGAATATCGAGTACGTAGGCGGTGCATCCGGTCTCATGGGTATTCCACGTGAAACAAATTTTGCCTGGGTTTTCTGGGTAGGTATCTTTGTCATCTTCTTCATCAAAAACTTTATCAATTCAGCTCCTGGCCGTTCTTGCCTCGCAATTCGTGAAAACGAAATCGCGGCGGAAACCATGGGTATTGATACTACTAAATACAAAGTTATGGCTTTCACTATCGGCGCTGCGTTTGCAGGTACTGCCGGTGTGTTGTTCTCCCATTATTTCTATATTGCTCATCCGGCTTCCTTTACTTTCATGCGTTCTTTCGACATCCTGACCATGGTCGTTTTGGGCGGTTTGGGCAGCATGAGCGGCGCTATCACAGGTGCTGTCCTTCTAACCGGTATTTCAGCCTTCCTGGCAGAATATCCTGAATGGCGTATGGTAATCTATTCAATCACTTTGATTGTCTTGATGCTTTACCGTCCACAAGGCTTGTTCGGCAACAAAGAACTGAGCCTCAAAATGTTTAAGTTAGGAGGCGACAACAGTGGAAGAACTGCTGAAGGTAAATAACGTATCTATGGTGTTCGGCGGTCTGCGTGCCGTTTCCAACTTCTCCATGGAAATCAATAAAGGCGAATTGATCGGTCTGATCGGACCGAACGGCGCAGGTAAAACTACTGCTTTCAACATGCTGACAGGTGTTTATGAACCTACTGAAGGCACCATTACATTTGAAGGAAATCTCGTCAACGGCAAAAAACCTTATCAGGTAACTGCCATGGGTATGGCCCGTACTTTCCAGAATATCAGACTGTTCTCCGAGCTTTCTGTTATTGATAATGTTAAAATTGCCTATAATATGCACGTTCAATATTCTTTGCCGGAAGCTATTTGGCGTTTTGGCAGGTATTTTAACGAAGAGGAAGAAATAACTAATAAGGCAATGTCATTGCTGAAAATATTCAAGCTTGATGGTAAGGCCGATGAGCAAGCTAAAAACCTTCCTTATGGTGAGCAGCGCCGTTTGGAAATTGCTCGTGCCATGGCAACTCAACCTAAGCTATTGCTGCTTGACGAACCTGCTGCAGGTATGAATCCGCAGGAAACTCATGAATTGATGGAAATGATCAGATGGATTCGTGATGAGTTCAAGCTCAGCATACTTTTGATTGAGCATGATATGAGCCTGGTCATGAATGTTTGCGAAAGAATCTATGTTCTGGAATACGGCTTCTGTATAGCTAACGGCGTTCCGGAAGAAATCAAGAATAATAAACGCGTAATCGAAGCATATTTGGGCGAGGAGGTATCATAATGCTAAAAGTCGATAATATTGATGTATATTATGGTGCTATTCACGCCATTAAAGGAGTCAGCATCCAGGTAGCCAAAGGTGAGATCGTCACTTTGGTAGGCTCGAACGGTGCAGGTAAATCTACTACACTGCGTACTATTTCCGGTCTTTTAAAACCAAAAAATGGTACAATATTATTTGAGGATAACCATATCGAAGGTATGTCTGCACATAAGATTGTCGGCATGGGCCTTTGCCAGGTTCCGGAAGGCCGTCGCGTTTTCGCGAACATGACCGTTATGGAAAATCTGGAACTGGGTGCTTATCTGCGCAGCGACAAAGATGAAATTGCCAAAGATCTGGAAGACGTCTTCAAGAAATTCCCAAGACTGCTGGAACGTAAAGAACAAGTTTCCGGTACCTTATCCGGTGGTGAGCAGCAAATGCTGGCTATGGGCCGCGCTTTGATGGGCCGTCCGCGCCTCTTGCTTCTCGACGAACCATCTATGGGTCTTGCACCACTTTTGGTTAAGGAAATCTTCCATATTATTCAAGAAATCAATGAGAGCGGCACAACCGTTCTTCTTGTAGAGCAGAATGCAAACATGGCACTGTCCATTGCAGATAAAGCTTATGTTTTGGAAACAGGACGCATTGCCCTGGCTGGTACAGCAAAAGAGCTGGCAAGCAGCGAAGCTGTCCGCAAGGCTTATTTAGGCGGTTAAACAATGACAAAGGGAGCGTGGTTTTAATGATCGTAAGAGAATTAATGACACCCAATGTAATTACTACAGAAGAAGACAAAACAATTCTGGAAGTAAGGGAGTTAATGCGCAACAAAAACATCAGAAGACTGCCTGTTGTTGATGATATCAAAAGAATCAAGGGCATCATTACTGATGGCGACGTAGGGCGCAGTGAACCTTCTGAGGCTACTACTCTTTCCAAATTTGAGGCTAATTACCTTCTTTCCAAATTAAAAGTCAGAGACGTTATGACGAAGACAGTTATTACGGTCAATGACACAGCCGAAATTGAAGAGGCGGCTAATCAGTTGTATACCAACAAAATCGGTGCTCTGCCGGTTGTAGATGTTGATAACAAGCTATGTGGAATTATTACGGATAGCGATGTATTTAAAGCATTTGTGGATATCATGGGTTTTGCCAAGACTTCTACCAAAATCACCGTAGATGCTACAGATAAGGTAGGCGTTCTGGCCGACATAGCCAACATTTTCAAACAACGCGGCATTAATATTATTTCTGCTGTTTCCCGTACTAAAGGGCCTGACAGTGCTGAAATAATGATTCGCGCAGATTTGACACATTGCTTGGATGTGATTGAAGAAATCAGACAAGCGGGTTACACCATTAAAGACATCAGCACCGTTAAAGCTAATAACGGTAAGTGAGTCGTTTATGGATAAAGTTCAATATTCAGTTGGCGATGTAGTTCGCATGAAAAAAGCGCACCCCTGCGGATCATACGAATGGGTAATCACGCGCACCGGTATCGACTTCGGTCTGAAATGCCGCGGCTGTGGACGCTTCGTGATGATTCCTCGTCCTAAGTTTGAAAAAGGTGTCAAATGCATTCTCGAATCTGCTAACCCTGAAAATATGCTTTAGTATTCCTGCTGTATTAAAAATGCCCTGCCTAACCCCCGGGATATGGTTCTTAACAAGGCCGTTGATCGGGGGTCTTTTTATCTTAACCAAAAGTATAAGCTGATGGGGGTGTCATAATGATTCGTGCGGTATGTCCGGAGGACGCCAAAAGAATTACAGAAATTTACAGTTGGTATGTAGCAAATACTACCATTACTTATGAAATAACTTTGCCTGACGAAGCAGAGATGCTGAGAAGGATCAATAAAATATCTGCACAGTTTCCCTGGCTGGTGTATGAAGAAAATGGGGAAGTAATTGGTTATGCTTATGCCGGCAAGTTCCGAGAGAGGGAGGCTTTTAATGTTTCTGTCGAGTTGTCCGCTTATTTTGATCAGGCACACTGTGGTGGCGGGCGTGGCATGGAAATTATGAAAGCATTGCTTAAGGAACTGGAGAACTATGAGCTTTATACTGCATTGGCCTGCATCAGTTATGGCAACGCAGCCAGTAAAAAACTTTGTGAAAAACTGGGCTTTGAACTGGCCGGTGTGACTCACAATGTGGGCTACAAATTTGACCAATGGCTCAGTCTGGCCTTTTATACGCTGCAGCTGAAAGAATATAAAAAAATCTGAAGAATCAGTATTTCCCGGGAAATAAACTAGTGCTCCCCGAGTATCAGGAAAGGCAAGGGCTTAAAGAAGTAACGGGCTTTCTGCACATCAGCGACCGACTGCTTGCAGGCGAATTGTCGCGTGTGGAAGTAGCCAGAGGAACTCTTCAAGCCTTGCCAATATATACTATGTCTTGAGTCAAAATGGATTGTGAGTCATGAAGGGAAAGCGGTAAGTGTTCCAAGTGTTGCACAATATCCTTCGATGAAGTAAAATTATATATCAGATAAAATTTAAGGAGAGATGTTAGTGAGCACGAATTTAGAAGTAGGGATTGTTGGTTTGCCGAATGTTGGCAAGAGCACGTTGTTTAATGCTATTACCAAAGCCGGCGCGGAAGCAGCCAATTATCCATTTTGTACTATAGAGCCGAATGTCGGCGTTGTTGATGTTCCAGATACACGTTTAAAAGTTTTGAGCGATATGGTCAAAGCCAAAAAGATTGTGCCGGCAGCAATGCGTTTTGTTGATATTGCAGGTTTGGTCAAAGGCGCTTCAACAGGTGAAGGCCTTGGCAACAAATTCTTGGCACATATCCGCGAAGTTGACGCCATCGCACAGGTAGTGCGTTGTTTCGAGGATGGCAATATTACCCACGTAGAAGGCACGATTGATCCTTTGCGTGACATTGAAATAATTAATACCGAGCTTTGCCTGGCTGACATGGAGAGCGTCGAAAAGCGCATCGAACGCCTTGGTAAACTCCTGAAAGCCGGCGACAAGAAAGTACCGCTGGAAAAAGCTGCCTTGGAAAAAGTGTTGGCAGGTCTGGGTGAAGCAATTCCTGCCCGCCGTATTGATCTGACAGACGAGGAAAAGGAATTCGTAAAAGCTTTACAGCTTTTAACGTTGAAACCTATCCTGTACATTACGAACGTGGCCGAAGACGAAGTTGCGCATGCCGAGAAGAATCCTTTTGTGCAGGCAGTCCAAAAATATGCTGCTGAAGAAGGCGCTGAGTCAATTGCTGTTTCCGCTAAGATGGAGGCTGAGATTGCCGAATTGCCGGAAGATGAAGCACAGGAATTTTTGGCTATGGCAGGACTGGAAGAACCTGGCCTGAACAGAATCATCAAAGCAGGTTTCAAACTGCTTGGCCTGATGGCCTATATAACGGCCGGCGAAATCGAAGTACGTGCCTGGACCATTGTGCGTGGCACCAAAGCTCCTCAAGCTGCAGGTAAGATTCATACCGATTTTGAGAGAGGTTTTATTAGAGCAGAAATTGTTTCCTACAAGGATCTCGTTGCTTGCGGTTCCAAAGCTGCTGCTCGTGAAAAAGGCCTGGTGCGTCTTGAGGGCAAGGACTATGTCATGCAGGACGGCGATGTCGTCGAATTCCGTTTCAACGTTTAACACACAAGGTAGTGTGGCTTTGGCCGCGCTGCCTTTTTTTCTTTAAATTGCGTGCAATTTCGAATAAATTTGTTATAATAAGGTATCGTTAGCAAGGGAGAAAAGAAAATGCTTTTTGATTCGCACACACATTGTGATTATTCAACAGATTCATCAATGAATATCAGTGAAGCCATACGGGCAGCACGGAAAGCCAATGTCGGTATGATCGTGACTGAGCACTGGGATTATGACTATCCTACAAATCCTTATGCCTTCTTGTTTGACGTTGATGATTACTTTAAACAATTTAATGTATATAGGTCTGACAGCGTTCTTCTGGGAATTGAAGTCGGCATGCAGAAGCATACTGTCAGTAAGGACGAAGCCCTGATCAAGGCACATCCTTTTGATTGTGTTATTGCCTCAATGCACTGTGTGAATGGCAGGGATCTGTACGAGCCTAATTCTTATAAAGGCATTACAAAAGCCGAAGCAGTGCAAGAATTCCTAGAAGATTCTATTGCCAACGTGCGTTTATATCGTGACTTTGATATTTTTGGCCATATTGATTATATCTGCCGCTATATGCCGTATGAGGATCAGGAACTTTATTATGAAGAGTTTCCTACCTTGTGGGACGAACTGTTTAAGCTTTTGATTGACGGCGGCAAGGTTCTCGAAATCAATACCAGAAGGCTTGACTCGCTGAAAGCCATTGAGACGCTCCAGATTCTTTACCAGCGATACCAACAGCTGGGAGGCAGATATATTTCCCTGGGTTCAGATGCTCACTACAAGGAGCATGTTGGCAGACGTATGGCGGTCGCCAAGAAGATGGCCGATGATGTCAGCCTGGTTCCTGTTTATTTTCAGGATAGAAAAATGAAAATCATGGAAGAATGAAGGTGTAAGAGATGAGATGTGTTAGGTTTGAAGTCAACAACAGAGCAAAAATTGGGATTATCGAAGGCGAAAAGGTAAGAACAGTGTATGGATCTCTTGATACCTTCTGGCAGCTGACTGACGAAGTATTTCCTTTGTCACACGTGAAACTGCTGGCCCCCTGCGTACCAAAGCAGATAATTTGCGTTGGCTTGAATTACAGGGAGCACGCCAAAGAAATCAACATGGAGGTTCCAGCGGAGCCGATTCTTTTCACGAAGGCGGCACATACTGTAATAGGACCTGATGCGGCCATCATCTATCCGCCGCAGACCAAGAAGCTTTTTTACGAAGCAGAACTTGGCATTGTCATCAAAAAGAAAATGAAGGATGTTACACCGGAAGAAGCGCACAAATACATTCTTGGTTATACCTGCGCTAACGACGTTACTGCTCGCGACCTGCAGCTCAAAGAAGGCCAGTGGCTGCGCAGTAAATCCTTTGATACCTTCTGTCCACTGGGACCATGGCTTGAAACACAGCTTAATCCTGAAGACCTTTCCATCAAACTATATTTGAATGGCGAATTGAAGCAGGATGCCCGTACCAGCGACATGGTGTACAATCCTTATGAAATCTTGAGCTATATTTCCCAAAGCATGACGCTGGACGCCGGTGACCTCGTTCTGACAGGTACACCTTTCGGCAACGGCGAAATGCAGGTAGGGGACGAAGTAGTTGTGGATATCGAAGGTATCGGCAAACTGCGCAATACGGTTGCTGCTCATAAGTAATAAAAACAAAAAGGTTGGT
>JAAYVM010000117.1 GCA_012517145.1 Acholeplasmataceae bacterium | reverse complement strand
GGGGCTTCTGATGAAGCTCATGCCAGATCCCTGGGCGTTACTGAAGGCTCAGCTGTTACTCCATATGCATCCTTTGCAGTGATGGGAGATGGGAAAACGCTTCTTGGCAAGGCTTGGGACAACAGAATTGGTTGTGCAATCATGGCGGATGTTATGGAAGAGATTGCAATAGATAAACATGCAAACACTGTTTATGGTGTTGCGACGGTGCAGGAAGAAGTTGGCTTGCGCGGCGCTCAGACTAGCGTTAATATGCTGAAACCTGATATTGCTTTTGTAATCGATACATGTGTTGCAGGCGGTACTCCTGGTGTCGCTGATGATATAGCCCCTGCAAAAATAGGTAAAGGAATTGCAATCACAATTTATGATGCTGGTATGTTACCCAATATTGCGCTACGTGATTATGCTTTTGCTGTAGCCAAAGAGATTGGTGTACCAACCCAGATCAGCATTTCAGAAGGTGGTTCTACTGATGGCGGACGTATTCATCTGCATGATGCTGGCGTCCTGACTCTGACTTTTAGCGTACCTACAAGGTATATTCATAGTCATCAAAGCATAATTCATATGGACGATTATTTAGGAGCAGTAAAATTAATTACTGCGATGATTAAAAATATTGATTCTAAAAAGTATGCAGAATTACTTAAGGACTAGAAGCGCATTTGCGATTCAGTATAAAATTATTTAATTATGAGGAGAGATTTGATTATGCAACAAACTTTAGTACTTGTAAAACCAGACGGAGTTAAGAAAAACCTGATTGGTGAAGTTATTTCACGTTTCGAAGGAAGAGGATTAAAAATATCTGCCTTGAAATTAGTAAAAATTACTGAAGAACAAGCAAAATTTCATTATGCTGAGCATGCAGAAAAACCTTTCTTTGGTGAATTAGTTGACTTCATTACTTCCGGACCAGTTGCAGCTATGGTTGTATCTGGCGAAAATGCTATTAAGGCTGTAAGAGGAATGATGGGTGCAACTAATCCTTTGGATGCGGTTCCTGGTTCAATTCGTGGCGATTTTGCTCTTACTATTGGCGAAAACATTGTTCATGGCAGTGACGGTGAAGAAAGCGCTGCTCGTGAAATCAATAATTTCTTCAAAGCTGAAGAAATCTACTGATATATCTAATTGAAAGGTGGCGGCAAAATGAAAGCGAGTGTTTATACTAGAACTGGAGACAAGGGAACTACTGGCCTATTGAGTGGTGAAAGGGTTCCTAAACAAAGTTTGCGTGTAGAAGCGTATGGTTCCATTGATGAAATCAATTCAACGTTAGGTCTTGCGAGATCTTTGGTGAAGAGAGACGATGTTAAAGGTACCATATACAAAGTACAACAACTATTGATGTCTCTGATGGCTGACATTGCTAGCATAAATTTGCCAGAACCATATATTACATCTGATCATGTAGCTTTACTCGAAAATACTATTGACCAATACGATTCTCTTTTAAAGCCTTTGTCGCGGTTTATTATTCCTGGTGATACTCCAGGTGCCGCTGCATTGGACATGGCTCGCACAGTCACGAGACGTGCAGAACGCGCATGTTTAAGAGTTGCCGAAAAAGAGAGTATTAATGAAAATGCTTTAGTTTGTTTGAATCGACTTTCAGACCTTTGTTTCATCTTGGCCAGAGTTGAAATAGAAGTTGCGGAGTAATAATTAGATTGGCTAAATAGTGTAGACGAAATTAATCGTCTACACTATTTTTTTTAAAATTATTTAGCATAGAAGGTTAAATCGATTTTATGTAGAATATAATAGCTTGGAAAAACTAACGGGTGTGATGGATGCGTTCATCACTTAAAAGGGAAGACCGGTGAAATTCCGGCGCAGTCCCGCTACTGTAATGGGGAGCTAAACGCAAAATGCCACTGGGAAACTGGGAAGGCGCGTGTATGCTAGGATCCAAAGCCAGGAGACCTGCCTGTAAAAAACCATTTTACCTACGGGAGATAGGGACGTGGCAATATAGAATAGCTTTTGCTTATGGCTATATTTATTTGTCCTCTCTCAGTAGAGGATTTTTTATTTGGAGGTTAATAAAATTGGCTGGAAAATTAGTTTTGGTTATTGGTGGTGCTCGTAGCGGGAAAAGCAGCTTTGCAGAAAAGTTTGTTTTGAATTATGGCTCTAAATGCGCTTATATTGCTACGGCGGAAATTCTTGATGAAGAGATGGCGGAAAGAGTCAAACAGCATCGACTGCGTCGTGATGGTAACCGATGGGTTAATTTTGAAGCGCCTTACAACGCTCATAATGCTATAGTTGCCGCTGGTGAAGCTGCGGATTGCATCTTGTTTGATTGTCTTACTCTATATCTGTCTAATCTAATGTATGGCAAAGATGCACCGGACAATTTTGAAGAAAAATGCTTATATGTAAAAAATGAAATTGACAAATTGCTATTGGCTGCTAGAAAGACTAACAAGACTGTCGTTTTTGTGTCGAATGATGTAGGCGGTGGTATCGTCCCTGATAACCTGATGGCACGTGAATACAGAGATGTTGCAGGATGGCTCAATCAGCAAGTTGGTTTTGAGGCTGATTTTGTCTACTATGTTATCGCTGGGCAAGCTGTTGATATTAAGAAATTAGCATTTAAATTTGAGAATAATCCATCACTGGGAGAATAATATGAAAGAACTTTTAGAAGAAATAATTATAGGTCATCCTTCTAAGAAAATTGAAAATGAGATTTACCATAAGTGGGATCTTATGGATAAACCTAAAAACAGTTTAGGTAATGTTGAAAAAATGGTAGCAAAATACGGCGCGATGCTCGGATGTGAATTGCCTAATGTTTTGAAGCCGGCTATGCTCCTGATGTGTGGTGACCATGGTATTGCTAAATATGGTGTAAGTGCCTATCCGCCAGAAGTAACAATTCAAATGATTAACGGCTACATGAGAGGTACAGCAGGTGCCAACGTTATGGCAAGACACGCGAACACTGATTTGTTTGTTGTAGACGTAGGTGTAAATGCTGATTTATCAAACTTGAAAGCTGTTCGTAATGAAAAGGTAGCTTGGGGTACTGAAGATTTTACCAAAGGGCCAGCTATGACTGCGAATCAGGCTATTAAGGCAATTCAAGCAGGTATAAAAGTAGCTGATGAGTGCATAGATAAGGGATATAATCTCTTGGTTACAGCAGAAATGGGAATCGGTAATACGACATCGACTGCCGCCATTGCTTCTGCCATGTTAAAGCTTGAACCTGAATTAACTGTTGGTAGGGGTACAGGTATTAATGACGAAAGAATGCAGATAAAGCGGCGAGTTGTTGCAGAGGGTTTAGCAGTAAATGCTCCTATTGCTGACAATTCTCTTGATGTTTTGTGTAAAGTAGGCGGTTATGATCACGCAGGGCTTGTCGGTATGATTATCGGCGGAGCCAGAAGACGAGTTCCTATTATGATTGACGGAGTTAATGCTACGGCAGCTGCATTGATAGCCTGGGGCATATATCAGGAATGTGCAGAATACATGCTTTGTTCGCATTTATCTGAAGAAATTGCACATAGAAAAATGCTGTCTCAATTAAATTTACATCCTATTGTTGACGCCGGTATGCGTCTTGGTGAAGGGACAGGCGCATCTCTTGCAATTGTAGTTTTACAGACAGCGCTGGAATTGTATAACGAAATGAATAAACAATAATAGATGAAATGTGGGAACTTCTAATGAGAGATTTTATAACTTGCCTGGAATTTCTAACAAGAATAAGATTTACAAAGCGCGATATATGGACAAAGGAGGATTTTTCCAGAAGTGTTCCTTATTTCCCGTTAGTAGGTCTTATTATTGGTGGCTTTCTGGCATTAGTGAATATAGTTTTATTGCAGACAAATGTTTCTGATTTTCTGCGTGCCTCTTTGCTAATTTTGGCAGAAATAATTATAACTGGTGGTCTTATGTATGATGGTTTCATGGATACAGCAGATGGAGTTTTTTCAGCACGCGACAGAGAACGTATGTTGGAAATTATGAAAGATAGCTGTGTTGGTTCTAATGCTGTGCTGGCTGTTATTGTGTTAATAATGTTAAAGATTTCTGTTTATCTTGAAATGCCGCCAGCCGACCTTTCATATATAATTATTGCAATGTCAGTAGCGACAAGAACTTTTATGGTTTTATTTATTGTCAACTTTCCATATGCACGTAAGGAAGGAATTGGCAATCTTTTCAGGATGTACGCTAAACCATACTATACATACATTGCGTTTTTTCTAGGCATGATATTTATTTATGTTTCAGGTGGATTTGCCGCTGTGACTGTCGCCGGACTTTGTCTTGTAATTTTGTTGATTGTAGCGAATTATTTTGTAAGGCTGTTAGGTGGTCTGACTGGCGATACCTATGGCGCTTTAACGGAAATCGGCAACGTAATATTTCTCTTGCTTACAATATTTATGAGATCAGGTGGTTATTAAATGATTGATATTTTAGAATTGATTTCAAACATAAAACCTTTAGATAGAGGGGCGATTAATGAAGCAAGGTATCATTTTGATAATTTGATTAAACCTAAAGGGTCTTTAGCAAAACTTGAAGATATGGTTTGTCTCTACATAGGCGCAACTGGAGAAACTGATCCTGTTAAACTTGAATATCCAAAAAAGGTCATTAGTCTTTGGGCATCTGAGCAAGACAGAACTTTTTTAGATAAGACGTATTTAGGCAGGGAACCATTAAACTTTTTGGCTAAGAAGGCCAAAAGTGAAGTGTTTATTACGGAATTGATCTGCCGTCAGGATGATTCAGCAGCAGAAAATATGATTGATGCATTACTTAAAGGTATAGATACTACAGAAAAAAATATAAAGAGCAATGGCTACCAATTATTTTCTGTTGCAATACCTGGCAGGTATGCTTTACCGGTAGAATGGAATAGTATCAAGAGTGAAGAACCTTATACTATTTTGCAGCATTTTGGAGATGTCAGACTGGCAGCAGCAGTTGGCGCGATTTTAACCTCTGCATATTTGCGGACTCCTATTATGCTAGATGGTTTAGCCTCAGTTTTAGCATGTTTTATTGCGGCAAAAATTGCGCCATTGTCTTTGGAATATTGTATTGCAAGCAACATAACAACCGAAGAAGGGCAGGAGGGCCTTATTAAAGAATTGGCATTATCTGCAGTATTGCGTCTGCAAATATCACAGGGCCAGGGAGAAGGCACCTCATTGGCCTTTACTTTGTTTGATGCCGGAATTAGGGCGTATAAAGAAATGGAGACCTTTGCCCAGGCTGGAGTTCATTCAGAATTAGAAGAATTTTCCGTTTCAAAAAATAATTAGTTGGAGTTTGAGCAAATGAAGAAGATTTTTTTAGCTAGACACGGGCAGACTGATGCCAATAACACCTACACTTTCCAAGGTCATATTGACAACCACCTCAATTCCAATGGCCTTTTGCAAGCACAAAAATTAGCTGGTTACTTTACAGATCTTAATCTACCAAAAATATATACTAGTGATTTAATTCGTACTGTTGAAACCGCAAAACCTACAGCAGAAGTTCATGATTCAGAGATTGTCAAAGTTCCGGCTTTAAAAGAGATTAGTTTTGGCGATTGGGAAGGTTTGACTTATGAGCAGATAAAAGCTAAGTGGCCCAAAGATATCGAAACATTTTTTAAGAAACCTGCTGAAGTGAAAATTAGTGGTGGGGAAAGCTTTTCTGATGTGCAAAATCGTGCCTGGGAAGCTTTCAAAAAAATAGTGCAAGAATATGATGATGAAAGTGATATCTTTATTGTTTCTCATGGTGGAACTGTACGAACAATTTTATGCGCGATAATGAATCTTGATTTAAATGAAATGTGGAAAATTAGCATTGATAATGCGGGAATAAGTTGTATCCTACAGTTGGAAAAGCGTTGCTGGATAAAAAATATTAATGATACGAATTTTCTAAAATAAAAACAATTAAAAGCATTTTTAGCTAATTATTTTTGTATATAAAAATAATGTGCGTGCAGTGTTGACTTTTATCTCCTAATAATATATACTACAGCTAGTGATATCTCACCAGGTTCGATAGGATTCCACACTTCTTCCCAACTTCTTGGGGAAGCTTAGGAACATATCTATGAGTCCGCATGGGGTATAGATAAGAAGGAGTGATAGTAATGAAGGAAGACAAAACTTTAACATGCCGCGAATGTGGCGCAGAATTCGTTTTCTCAGCTTCTGAGCAAGAATTTTATGAAGAAAAAGGATTCACAAATGAACCTGGACGTTGTCCTGCTTGCCGTCAAGCCCGCAAACAACGCATGGGCAATGGTGAACGTGCACCGCGTCAAATGTATTCTGCAACTTGTGCTGAGTGCGGTTGCCAAACAGAAGTTCCATTCCGTCCATCTATGGACAGACCAGTTTATTGCCGCGATTGCTTCAATAAACTTAAAGAACAATAATATGTATTATAAACCAGCTACTTATGTAGCTGGTTTTTTTGTGTTTTGTGTCTTTTATCTGCAATATTTGTTATAATAGTAGGCGTAGGGCTGATATTAGGGAGTGATTTACTATTTTAAAATTTAAGGATATTGAATTAAGTGATAAGGATACTTTTGATAGATATTTTGCAATGAAATATTATCAAGGATCTGAATGTACTTTTACCAATTTATTTGTTTGGCGTAGATGTTACAGAATATGTTGGGCAATTACACACGAGTTTCTTATTATTAAGGTAACTCGTGATGATATTACGTTTGTGCTACAGCCTTTTGGAGGCGCTGATGAAGATTTTCCGGCTGTAATAAGAGAGTTAAAAGAAACTTTTGAAGGAAAGCCATTTGAAATGCGCGGTATTTATGCGGAAACACTGCCGTTGTTGAAATCTTGTTTACCTGATACGACTCAATTTATTGATGATAGGGATAATTGGGATTATGTTTATCTTAGAGATAACTTAGCAACTTTAGCAGGTCGTAAGTATCATGCTAAGAAAAATCACGCAAACGCTTTTAGAAAAGAGAATCCAGATTATGTTTTTTCTTTGATTACAAAGGAAGATATAGCTGACTGCATTGCTTTTGCTGATTTATGGTGTGAAATGAAAGGGCAAAACGCAGAAGGTTTGCGCTGCGAACTTTGTGCTTTGGAAGAAGCATTGAATAATTTTGGAATTTTGAACATCAGAGGCGCATTAATACGAATTAATGGTGTTGTTCAGGCTTTTTCAATTGGTGAAAAATATAACAAGGATATGGCTGTAATTCATTTCGAAAAAGCTAATCCAGATATCCGAGGCATTTATGCAGTTATTAATCAAGATTTTTGTGCAAAAGTTTGGACTGATGTAACATATATTAACAGGGAAGAAGACATGGGATTGGAAGGCTTACGCAAAGCTAAAGAATCCTACCAGCCAGAGTTCATGGTAAAAAAATATACTGCTTTTATTAGTGATTAATGGAGAAAAATATGGAATTTCATTTAATTAATGGAAAAAACATATCGCAAGTTGAGTCTTTGTGGGATTATTGCTTTGAAAAAAAAGATTCATATTTTTTTAAATGGTATTTTAATGAATACTGTTTAAAGCAAAATGCCGTTCTTGGTGGTTTCAATAAGCAGGGAGTTTTGTCTACAATGGTTCATCTCAATCCCTATACATTGAAATTGCGCGGAATGGATGCAGGAACATCATATTTGGTGGGAGTTGCGACTGATCCTGCTGCTCGCGGAAAACGTGCTATGAAAGAATTATTTGAGATGGCGTTTGCCATCTTAAAAGCACAAGGAAAGTTTTTTGTAATTTTAATGCCGGAACATGCTGGCGTTTATCTGCCTTACCAGTTTGCTTTTGTTTATTTCAAACATCGCTATGAATTACCCTTACGCGGGCTGGCCTATGGAGAAGTCGATGACAGCATCGAGCTTAAAAGGATTGAGAACCTAAACGACTTTACTGAATTCAGCAATCTCTACGAAAGCTATGTGCAAAAATATAATGGCTTTGTCATAAGGTCTGAACGCGAATGGAGCAATTTCTGGACTGTCTTCACCAATGAAAGCGGCGAAGCCGCTATTGCCTATAGAGGAGATTTGCCTGTAGGATATGTATTATATCAACGCGTAGGAATGGTGTTCAAAATTATCGAAATGGCTTATGTTGATGCAGCGGTAAAAAATAGTTTTTTGCGATATGCAAGACAACATATAGCACAATGTGATAAACTTGAATGGTTGGCAGAAGCCGATGATTTAACATATTTGCAATTTCCTGATCAATCGCATTGTGGCAGCATGCTTCCATTTATGATGGCCAGAATAATTGATGCCAGAAGAGCATTAGAGTTTTTACCAATAAATAATGAGCATATTGAAGGTAGTTTTACCATTCTGATAACTGATGACTTGGTTAAATCAAACAATATTTTGGTAAAATTGGATATTGGTAATGATGGTATAAAAATTGAGGATACTTTAAATTTGCCTGATATCGAAATGGATATAAGCGCTTTTACTCAGCTTTATTTTGGACAGTTCAGTTTGTCGGAATTAGTTGCAGAGAATATTGTTGCAGTCCATTCTACTGATGCAGGGCGCTTGTTGTCAGATATTTTGCCAAAGTGCAATAATTATATTAATGAGTATTATTAGTTTGGAGGATGAATATGAGCAACAAAATCAAGAGAATATTTGTGGAAAAGAGACCTGAATTTGCTATAGAAGCGCAGGAATTGCTTGCGGATTTAAAGCAAAATCTTGGGCTCAATAATATTAAAAGCATGCGTATTCTCAATCGTTACGATGTTCTTGGCCTTACAGATGAGGAATTTTTGGAAGCCAGCCAACACGTATTATCAGAGCCGCCAGTAGATATGCTTTTTGAAGAAGAGCTTATTTTGGACAAAAATGCAAAAAGTTTTGTCGTTGAATTGCTTCCCGGACAGTATGATCAAAGAGAAGATTTTGCGGAACAATGTGTTCAGCTGATTACCCAAAAAGAAAAACCTATGGTCTCAAACGCTAAAGTATACGTCTTCGAGGGTTCAGTATCTGATGCCGATATGGAGCGTATAAAAAAATACTGCATTAACCCAATTGAAGCTAGGGAAGCCTCCTGGGAAAAACCGACTACTTTGCAAACTACCTGTGAAGAACCGGCCAGAGTCGCTGTATTGAAGAATTTTAACAATTTCACACGTCCTGAAATGGAGTCATTCCGAATTGATAGCGGTCTGGCTATGGATTTGGAAGATTTATTATTTTGCCAAAAATATTTTCAGGAAGAAAACCGTCCTCCAACAATTACTGAAATAAAGGTGCTTGATACTTATTGGTCGGACCATTGCCGCCATACAACATTCATGACAGAAATTGAGGATGTTGAAATTGCGCCTGGTATCTATAATCAACCTATTCAAACTGCTTATGATCGTTACATAGAAGTAAGAGATAAAATTTATGGTACCAAAACTGAGCGCCCTGTTACCTTGATGGATATTGCAGTTGTTGGCATGAAAAAACTGCGCAGTGAAGGTAAGCTTGCAGATTTGGACGTTTCTGATGAGATTAATGCATGCAGCATAATCGTGCCTATTGAAATTGATGGTAAAAATGAAGAGTGGCTTGTTATGTTTAAAAATGAAACACATAATCATCCCACGGAGATTGAACCTTTTGGTGGTGCAGCTACTTGTCTCGGAGGTGCAATTCGTGATCCATTATCTGGTAGAGCTTACGTGTATCAAGCAATGCGTGTAACTGGTGCTGCCGATCCTAGGACGCCAATTGAAGACACATTACCAGGCAAATTACCACAGCGTAAAATAACCATTGGCGCTGCAAGTGGCTATAGCTCATATGGTAATCAGATTGGTCTTGCAACTGGTCATGTTCAGGAATATTATCATGATAATTTTGTTGCTAAACGTATGGAATTAGGTGCCGTAATTGGTGCTGTTCCTCGTAAAAATGTACGTAGAGAAACACCTGCTGAAGGTGATTTGATTATCTTATTAGGCGGCCGTACTGGTCGTGATGGTTGTGGTGGAGCAACTGGCTCATCAAAAGAACATACAATTGAATCATTGCTTTCCTGCGGTGCAGAGGTCCAAAAAGGTAATCCACCTACAGAAAGAAAAATTCAACGCCTTTTCCGAAACCCAGAAGTTGCCAAATTGATAAAGCGTTGTAATGACTTCGGCGCAGGCGGTGTTTCTGTTGCTTGCGGCGAACTTACTGATGGTTTGGTAATTAACCTCGATAAAGTGCCAAAAAAATATGAAGGACTTGATGGTACAGAGCTTGCTATATCTGAATCTCAGGAACGTATGGCACTAGTTATTGAAGCAAAAGATTGGGAGAAGTTTATTGGCTTTGCAGACAAAGAAAATCTGGAAGCCACTGTTGTAGCTGAAGTTTCTTCTAATCCACGTCTTGTCATGTATTGGCGTGGTGAGAGAATTGTTGATTTGTCCAGAGCTTTTCTTAACACAAACGGTGTTGCTCAAAAAACCGATATTTGTGTAAAAGAGCTTACCGAGACCAGCATTTTTAATAAAGTACCAACCTGTGTTGTTGAGAACAATTTGGAACAGTCTTGGTTAGCGAATCTATCCAGATTGAATGTATGCAGTCAAAAGGGACTTTCCGAGAGATTCGACAGCACGATTGGCAGGGGAACAGTATTAATGCCTTTTGGCGGCAAAAATCAATTAACGCCGACTGAAGGTATGGTTGCGCGTATACCGGTACTAAATGGTGTGACCAATTCTGCATCTGTTATGGCCTGTGGTTACAATCCGGAAGTTGCTTGCTGGAGTCCGTTCCATGGTGCAATGTACGCGGTTGTTGAATCAGTATGTCGTGCTGTTGCTTTAGGCGCAGATCCAGATAAAATACACCTTACATTGCAGGAATATTTCCCTAAATTGAATAATGTTGAAACCTGGGGGCAGCCTTTCAGCGCGCTTTTAGGAGCATTTATGGTGCAGGATGCGTTGGGTATTGCCGCAATTGGTGGTAAAGACAGTATGTCAGGCACATTTATGGATAAAACTGTGCCGCCAACACTTGTATCTTTTGCTGTTTCTGTCATCGATGGCGAAAATGCAATTTCTACGGAATTTAAAGACGCCGGCAATAATGTTGTTTTTATTGCTGCACCGCGTGACGAACATGAGGTTATTGATTTTGAGGTTCTGCGTAAAAATCTCAGAGCTCTACATAAAGCTATTCTAGCTAATAAAGTAGCATCAGTAGGGGTAATAAAAGAGGGCGGTATTGCTGCAGCAGTATCTGTTATGTGCTTGGGCAACAGTCTTGGATTTGAATTTATAAAGCCTTTCAATGATACTGATAGTTTATTCACATTGCAGCCAGGTGGCTTAGTAGTAGAGTTAGCTGACGGACTTTCCCCAGAAGAAATATTTACTGATGTTGAATATATTAATCTTGGTCATTTGACTGCTTCCAGGCTTATTTCTTTGAATGAAACAGAAATTACTCTGGATAATATTACAAGTGCATATTTGAATCCGCTGGAAACAATTTTCCCACGCATTGTAGATGCGGGAGCAAAGGTTGCAGAGATCAATCAACCTTTGTACAAGGAATCATTACCGTTGACTGCTCCTTATTCTATTGCCAAGCCGCGTGTGTTTATTCCTGTGTTCCCTGGTATAAATTGTGAATATGATACAGCAGCTGCTTTTGAGGATGCCGGTGGTATTGCCGAGGTTTTTGTTGTAAGAAACTTATCGGCAGCAGCAATCAATGATTCTATTGATACAATGGTTAAAATGATTAACAATTGCCAAATTTTGATGTTACCTGGTGGATTCAGTGCCGGCGATGAACCTGATGGTTCCGGCAAATTTATTGCCACAATGTTCCGTAACAAAAAAATTCAGGAAGCTGTTAATACTTTATTACAAGAACGTGACGGTTTGATGCTTGGTATTTGTAATGGTTTCCAGGCTCTTATCAAGCTTGGATTAGTGCCTTATGGTGAAATAGTTGACATGCGCCAGGATTCTCCAACTCTTACCTTTAATAAGATAGGACGGCACGTTTCACAAATTGTAGAAACAAAAATTATTTCTAATAAATCTCCTTGGCTTAATTTTGTTGAGCCTGGCGATATTCATTCTGTGGCTGTTTCACATGGTGAAGGTCGTTTTTATGCTACGGAAGCTGAGATTAAACATCTATTTGCAAATGGACAGATTGCTACTCAGTATGTGGACCAAAATGCCGATCCAACCATGAAAATGCCATACAATCCAAATGGTTCACTGTATGCTATTGAAGGTATTACCAGTCCTGATGGCCGCGTTTTTGGTAAAATGGGTCATTCTGAACGTTATGTTCCTGGTTTAATGAAGAACATTCATGGTAACAAAGATCAAAAAATATTTATTTCCGGTGTTAAATATTTCGATTAACCAGCAAAATGAAAAAGGTGGCCTGCATCTAAATGTGATGCAGGCCACCTTTTAGTCATCAATCTTTATTTTTCCGCATTTGTTTTCGTAATCATCAACAATCCATTTTAAAATTTGCTCGATTTCTTTATTAACTGAACGGCCGTTGTTGTCAGCAATAAATTTAAGTTTTTTAAGAATGACGGGATGGACTCTTAGTGTAAAACGCGATAATTCCATATGATTGCCCCCTTTAATGATGTCACTATTATGTCAAAAAAACTCCATAAAGACGCTTTAATGATATTTTATGTTAATTTTCAGGATTAATCAATAGTATTTGTAAGAAATGTATTATGATGTTATTTGACCAATTAAATAGGATAAAAGCAGGTAATTGTGGTAAAATAGACCGTGTAAGTATTGATGTTTATGAGGCTTTTATTAAAATTTAGGGAGGCAAATATGAAGTTAGACATTAATAGTATTCATTCAGGATTTAAAGTTTTGGAGACAACGTATATTGAAGAATTAAAGTCGGACGCCTCCATTTTGGAACATACCAAAAGTGGTGCTAAGGTTCTATACATAGGTAATAATGATGATAATAAGGTCTTCTCAATAAGTTTCAGAACTCCTCCAAATGATGATTCAGGTGTAGCGCATATTCTGGAGCATTCTGTCTTGTGTGGTTCACGTAAGTATAGATTGAAGGAACCCTTCGTAGAATTGGTCAAAGGGTCAATGAACACATTTTTGAATGCAATGACGTACCCAGACAAGACAATGTATCCTGTTGCAAGCCGTAATGATAAAGACTTTCATAATTTAATGGATGTATATCTTGATGCGGTATTTTATCCGCTAATCTATGAAAATAAATATACACTATTGCAAGAAGGTTGGCATTACTCAATAAATGATGAGAAAGACCCATTAAAATATAATGGCGTAGTCTATAATGAAATGAAAGGGGTATTTTCTTCCGCTGATGCTTTGTTGGATTATGAATCGATGCGCGCATTATTCCCGGATACCTCATATCGTTTTGAATCAGGTGGACATCCAGATTCAATTCACGAACTAACTCAAGAACAGTTTTTGAATTTCCACCAAACATACTACAGCCCTAAAAATGCTTATATTTATCTATATGGTGATCTCGATATTCTTAAAACATTGGATTTTCTTGATCATGAATATTTAAATAATATTACAAAAAACGGAAAAGTAAACTCAGCTATCTCCATTCAAAAACCTTTTGCCAGAACAAAAGACGTTGAAGCTACCTATCCGGTTGGCGAAAATGAAGATACAAATGGAAAGACATATCATGAACTTCATGTTGTCGTTGGCAAAGCTACTGATGTAAAGACTGGTATGGCGCTGCGCCTTCTGGAAACTGTTCTATTAGAGTCAAATTCTGCTCCTCTTAAATTAGCTCTTATGGATGCAGGTATTGGTTCTGATATTGGTGGCTCATATGCCGGAAGTTATCTACAGCCGATTTTTTCAATTAAAGTTGCGGGTTCCGAACCGGAAATGCGTGATAAATTTATTAGTGTTACCTATAAAACTCTTCAGGATATTACAATAAATGGCATAGATAAAGAATTGCTGGGAGCAGCTCTAAATTCTCTGGAATTTAAACTTCGCGAGGCGGATTTTGGCATATATCCTAAAGGTTTGATATATGGTATAAGCTGCATGGATAGTTGGTTATATGATGGCAATCCTTTTGATTGTCTGAGATTCGAAGATTTGTTGCGGGAACTGAGAAATGGTTTAACCACTAGATATTATGAACAACTTATTGAAAATTATATCCTTGATAATACTCACAAAGTTTTAATTACGCTTCGACCAGAACAAGGAAAAGAGCAAAGAGAACATCTGCGAGATGTTAGCAAATTAGCTAAGATTAAATCTGAATTAAGTGCAGAAGATATTAAAGCTTTCGTTGAACAAACAAAAATATTACAACAAAAACAGACTGCTCCTGATGACCCGGCTGCAATGGAGTCAATACCTGTACTAGAGCGCAGCGACCTGCGGCACCAGGTAGAGCCAATAATGCCCGAAAGAACAGAACAGGGTGATTTGACGAAGCTATATTTACAAGGACAAACGAATAAAATAGCTTATCTAAATTGGTATTTTGATCTTTCCGGTATCAGCACTGACCTTTTACCTTATGCTTTTTTATTAAGTGATGTCCTTGGTAAAGTGGATACAAAAGACTATACATATCAATCATTAGCTACTGCTACTAATAAATATACAGGTGGCGTTGGCTTCCAGTTGTCAGCATATTGCAAACACGACAGTACTGATGAATATTCAATTTGTTTTGCCGTTCAAGCAAAAGTACTTACCGCAAAAATTGATAAACTTTTTGATATATTAAGGAATGTTGCTTTAACAAGCAATTTCGACAACCGTAAACGAATATGGGAAATTACTAATGAAATTAATACCGATTGGGATAGCCAATTTTTTAATAGGGGACAAAGCATAGCTTGCTCAAGACTGTGTTCCTATTTTTCACCTGTTTCCCGCGTGAATGAGCAAGATTATCTTAGTTATTATTATTTCATTAAAAGGCTTGTAGCAAATTTTGATGAAGAATTTCCTGTGCTGCAAAGTAAGTTTCGAGAATTACTTGGAGTGTTTTTCCATAGCAGCAAATGTCTTTTCGCTTTTTCCTGTGAAGAATTTGATCGCGATAAAGTATCCATAGCTGCTGATGAATTCATGGCATTGTTGCCAAAATCTGTTTTCGCGGGTAAAGAACCCAAAAAACTTTCTTTAACACAAATTAACGAAGGAATTGCCACCAGCGGAAAAGTGCAGTATGTAGCAGCCGGAGGCGACTATAGAAAATTTGGCTATGAATACACAGGAGCGATGAAAGTTCTGGAGACAATACTTCGCTACGACTATTTATGGAATAGGGTACGTGTTCAAGGTGGCGCTTATGGTGCAAATGCTAAATTTGACCGTAACGGTGTAGTATATTTTTCTTCCTATCGTGACCCAAATCTAGATAAAACTTTGCAAGTATATCGTAATTTACCAGAATATCTGGCAACTTTTTCAGTAAGTGAACGTGAATTGAAAAAATATGTTATTGGCACTGTAAGTGGTATGGATACGCCATTAACTAATTCAATGCTGCTTGAAAGAGCCTGTGTTATGGCCTTAAAAGAGATTTCAGAAGATATGCGTCAGAAAGAACGTTTGGAAGTCATTGAAGTTACAAATGATGATATTAAAAAGTTAGCCCCAGTAGTTAGGGATGTGCTGCAAGAAAACTATTATTGCGCAGTTGGCAACAAATCTATTCTTGATAAAAACAAGGATATATTTACAGAAATTATATACATATAAATTATAAATGCCCTTTCAGGAGTATAAGAATTATTTTTAAATTTTTAGTAATTCTAATACTTTAATGAGAGGGCTTTTTCTTATATATCTGAAAAATTTGAAAAAATTTTAAGATATTAATAATTAATTGACTTTTTAGCAATTTATCTTTAAACTCTATATGTAAGTAAAACGGTTATAATTACTTACATAGTTTAAAGGAGGCATGTTAATGAGTACAAGTAATTCTACGCAACACGTTCAAATCGCGGTTGCAGACCCAACGCCGCTTGGGTTGTTAGGTTTGGCAATTGTGACACTGGTCGCTTCAGCGCAAAAACTTGGTATCGTCTCTGGCGTTTCCTGGGTGATTCCGTGGGCTCTGTTTATGGGTTCCTTTGCCCAATTAGTGGCTTCATACTTTGATTTTTGTCACAAAAACATTTTTGGCGCAACTATTTTTGGCGCATTTGGTTTCTTCTGGTCTGGCGTAGCAATGAGCTGGATGATAAAAGCGGGCTGCTTCGGAGCAGGCTTGGTTGCCGGTGTCGATCCTAAGGCTCTTGGTTTCGCTTTCCTCGGTTATTTCTTATTTGCCTGTGTAGGCACTATTGCTGCAGCTGAAGCAAATTTATTTTTGTTTGCTGACATGGTATTTATTGACCTGCTTCTGCTTGGTCTTACTTTGGATACACTTGGTTTTGGTGGTCACTGGGCACATACAATGGCAGCTTATTCTGAACTAATTGTTTCTTTACTTTCCCTGTATGGTGCAAGTGCAATTTTCTTGAACAATTTCTTTGGTCGCCAATTCTGGCCATTAGGCAAACCGCTTGGTATATTTAAAAGAGGCTAAAAATTTTAAATGCGCTATCATACTTTGTATGATAGCGCATTTATTTTTTATATACTATTCAACAAGTTCCAATCGGCTATTTGGCAAATATTTTCTGCCAGCTTTGGCACAGTCTATGCCATTACGTAAAACAATATCAGCAGTGAAATTTATGTTACCATCAAAGAAACTACTGCCTATTGCATATGTATCAACAGGAACCTCAAGTTTCTCAAATTCAGCAATTTTTGCTGCATCGAAACCACCGGAAACTATTATTTTTACATAGCCAAAGCCTTCGTCATCCAAGGCTTTACGAACAGCCGCTACCAATTCTTTACAGACCCCGGTTGGCGGGAAAATGCCCATTTGAGTTTGAATTGTTTTGTCAACCATGTTATTTGACGTATCCAAGCGTACTCCCTGTAATTTTGCACCCAATTTGCGGGCTACCGCCAAGGCGGTATTTACGCAGTCATTGTCAAAATCAACCAGTGCTATGCGGCTTACAGATTGGTCAATATATTTATCAAAAGCTGTCGTGGCAGCGACTGTATCACCGCCGTATGTAGCTATGAGTGCGTGTGGTATTGTTCCTAAGCCTTCAACGCCAGCCGCTGCTGCATTAGCATCGGTAGAAAAGCTTGTAATCCCGCCTATTAAAGCAGCGTATCCATCTTGCTCCTGAGTTAGGTAAGAGTCATATCGAGCTGAAAAGAAAAGAACTTGTTTGCCATTAGCAGCTTCAACAGCACGTCTTACATTCGTTGCAATGCGACTTTGCCTTGCTAATATACCAAGATATACTGTCTCCAGGTGGGCAAAATCAGCTAGGTCGCCTTCAATAGTCATTAATGTTTCCCAAGGAGCAACTTCATCACCATCGTGTAAGGCATGAATAGTAATGTTTTCTGGATTAAAGGAGCACGTTTTTATAATAGCAATTGCTTCGTCTACACCGCAAAGTACGATATGTTCGCGTTGAAATACTTGCATGAGGATACGGGGGTGATTGTTGTCTTTATTTAATATTTCAGCTGTGCGCAGAAAATAGTCATCGCTATAATAACCGGATTTGATTTTTTCGATAGGAATATTAAACGCAGATATAGGGGTTCTTTTTTTCATGTTATCCTCCTAAAATTATAGAAATTAGTATGAAGTAATTTAAAGACATCTTGTAATGCTTATCAATTATGATACAATAATAGCGTTCTAATATGCAAGTAAGTGCTCAAATTTGCTTGTTATTTAACGGTGATTTTCCATTTTAACTCAAGAGGGCTTGGATATGACAAAGAAAAAATATAAAATTTTAATTATGTCTGCGCCCATAGGTTCAGGTCATGCATTGGCTGCAGAGGCGTTGAAAGATGAATTTATGAAATCACATGATTGTGATGTAATCTTAGGCAGTGCTTTTGATTTTTTTCCTAAGTTTATAGGGAAAATTGTCTTAAAAAGTTATTTTTCCGTGCTTAAATACGTGCCGGGTTTATATGAAGTTGCATATAAATGGGGGAATAACCCTTCTGGTTCCCTTTGGTTGCGCAACGTAATTAATGATATTTTGGCATTTCTTGCTGATAATTATTTGCGTAAAGTAAAGCCTGATGTTGTTATTGCGACACATGCAACTCCAGCAGGCATCATTTCTGCATATAAGAAAAAGCACAAAGATGTGAAAATAATTCTCACATCAGTTGTGACTGATTTTACCATACATAAATGGTGGATATGTGAAGGTACCGATGCCTATTTTTTGGCGGCCGATAATCTTAAGCCAGAAATGCAGAAAAAACAAGGACAAAAACTTTTCTATTATGGCATACCGGTTCGTAGTGCCTTCAGACAGAAGTATAGCAGACATGAGTTACGCAAAAAATTTGGTTGGCAAGATGATACTGCAATTTGCCTTTTGATGGGAGGCGGCGAAGGTCTGCTGCCAATGAAGGAAATTCTTGGGGGAGTCATTGGAAAGGTTCCGGTAAAAATGCGTTTCGTTGCTATAACTGGTAGAAATAAAGCACTAGCAAACGAATTAAAAAATCTGTACCCTGATCTGGAAGTATACGGTTTTACAGAAGCAATACCAGAATTTATGCATGCGGCCGATATAATTATCAGCAAGGCTGGCGGTCTTACTGCTGCTGAAACACTTACTACCAGTCTAAATTATATAATTTATAAACCGCTGCCAGGCCAGGAAGAAGCCAATGCCGAATATCTTAAATGTTCTGGTGCTGCTGTTATTGCCAAAGCTCCAAATGATGTTCTTCTTGCAATAAGTAATTATTCTAGTGCAGAGGGAAGACAAAGACAAAATTTAGGTAGGCCTGAGGCAGCACCTGATATAGTCAAAGCCATTATAAATATGCTTAACTAGCTTTGTATTACTTGACCATCTAAATTTTACGAATTATAATGACTTGCATACAGATATTGAGATAACTATAATTGCCGCCGGTTGTTCTTGTCCCAATCATCCTAATGAATCTTAGAGGTGATTTGTACGGAAAGATATTATTTAGCGGCTTTAAACGCCGTTTATAATCTCACTTTTAATAAGACACAGCTGCTCATTGAGCATTTTGGTAGTGTAATTAAGGCATATGAGGCAAATGCTCAGGAGCTGGCCTCTACTCACTTGATGACTACCGAAAAATGCTCCAGGATTTTAGCTAGCAGAAAAAATGAATATCCTTATATTTTAAAAGAGTTCTGTGAAAACAATGGTGTAGCAATTCTTACTACAGATGACAGCAATTATCCGCTTCAACTAAAAAACATCCAAAATCCGCCTTCTGTTCTTTATGTTAAAGGGACACTGCCTTTTACTGATATGGCTGTGGGCGTTGTTGGCTCCAGAAAAGCTACATCCTATGGACTGAAAGTTGCAAGTACATTTGCGCAGGATCTGGCTATGGCCGGTTTAACTGTAATTAGCGGTGGTGCCAGAGGAATAGACACAGCTGCCCATAAAGGGGCTCTGAAAAAAGAAGGCAAAACAATAGCAGTTCTTGGATGTGGCATTGATATCATATATCCATATGAAAATGCTGATTTATTTAAACAAATATCTAAAAATGGCGCAATAATAACTGAATTTCCCCCAGAAACAGAGCCTTTGGCGAAAAATTTTCCAGCAAGAAATCGGATTATAAGCGGCTTGTCACAAGGCATTTTAGTAGTTGAGGCAGCGCGCAAAAGTGGAGCAATGATTACGGCTGAGTTTGCTTTAGATGAAGGTCGTGAAGTATATTGCATACCTGGCAGTATATTCTCTCCTACAAGTGTTGGTACACACTCATTAATAAAGCAGGGTGCAAAACTTGTACAAAGACCGGAGGATATTTTGGAAGACTTCCATTTGTTATTGCAAAAACAAACAAAAGAGATAGTTGAAATGCCTGATTTGTTTTCAGGTATGTCTGAAGATTTTGAGATTAATACAAAGAAAGTACTGAATGTTCTTAACTTTAATGAGGCGAAAACTCTGGAAGAAATAGTTGCTGATTCCAGACTATCGTTGAAAGTCATAAGTTCTGTCTTGTTGAATTTGCAGGTCAACGGATATGTGGCTGAACAAATTGGCAAGAGGTATATACGTCTGTAAGGAGGATATTTGATGGCAAATAATTTGATAATAGTTGAGTCACCAACTAAATCGAAAACGATAGAGAAATTTCTTGGCAAAAATTATACGGTTCGTGCGTCTATGGGGCATTTGCGCGATTTGCCTAAAAGTCAGTTTGGTGTTGATATCGAAAAGGGTTTTGAACCAAAGTATATAAATATTCGTGGCAAAGGCGATTTAATTAAAGAGCTTAAAAATCTTGCCAAAAAAGCAGATAAAGTATATCTGGCAACTGACCCTGATCGCGAAGGCGAGGCAATTGCTTGGCATTTAGCTCATATTCTTGGTGTTGACCCTCACAATAAATGCAGAATTGAATTTCATGAAATAACAAATACAGCAGTTAAAAATGCTCTTAAAAATCCACAAAGTATTGATCTAAACAAAGTTGATGCCCAACAAACCAGACGTATACTTGATCGAATTGTTGGTTACCAATTAAGCCCACTACTATGGCGAAAAGTTCGCAAAGGACTTAGCGCCGGCAGGGTTCAGTCGGTAGCAGTTAAGATAATTTGTGATCGACAGAGGGAAATTGACCAATTTGTTCCCAAAGAATATTGGACAATCTCCGTTTTATTAAAAGAAAATCTTAAGTCGCCGCAATTTTTGGCTGAAGTTGTTAAATATCGAGATAAAAAACTGGAAATAGGCAATAAAGAAGATGCTGCTAAAGTTGAAAAAGACCTGAAAGCTGCATCTTATTGTGTCAAAGATTCCACTAAAAAGGACCGCCGTCGTAAACCGATGGCTCCTTTCACAACAAGCAGCCTGCAGCAAGAAGCTTTTAAAAGGCTAAATTTCACAACGAAAAAGACCATGATGCTCGCACAACAGTTGTATGAAGGCGTTAACATCGGCAAAGAGGGATCAGTAGGTTTAATAACCTATATGAGAACTGATTCGGTGCGTATTTCTGATGCTGCTATTGAAGATATTAGAAGCTTTGTTGAAGGTGAATACGGTCGTAATTATCTACCAACTAAACCAAACATATTCAGCAGCAAAAAAAATGCGCAGGATGCTCATGAAGCCATCAGACCAACCAGCGTTGTAAGAACGCCAGAATCCTTAGAGTCACATTTATCCAAAGACCAATTGAAACTTTATAGTATTATTTGGAAACGTGCTTTAGCTAGCCAGATGGCCGAAGCAATTTATGATGTTACAACTCTGCTAATAGAGGCGGGAGAATATCTTTTAAGTGCCAGTGGTTCTATTTTGAAATTTGATGGCTTTTTAAGGCTGAGTGACAAAAAGGAATTGGCAGAAGAAAAAGAAAAACCTGTACCGTTTCTTGCTCCAGCCACAGAATTAAAAGTTGCGGAGTTTCAACCTGCTAAGCAGCATTTTACCGAACCACCACCGTATTTCACAGAAGCTACTTTGGTAAAGGAATTGGAAGATAAGGGAATTGGCAGGCCGAGTACTTATTCACCAACAATCCAAACAATATTAGAACGAAATTACATTAAAAAAGATGGCAAAAAATTAGTTCCAACTGAGTTGGGTATATTAACTCTTGAACTGCTGACAAATTATTTCAAGAGTTTGATTGATATACCATTTTCAGCAGAGCTTGAGTCAGAATTAGACGAAGTAGCAGAGAATAAGCTCGAAAAAAATGAAGTTTTGGAAAAATTCTATACACCTTTTTCTTCAGCCCTTGCTGTAGCGGAAAAAGAGATGCCGATTATCGAGATGCCTGTTGAAGTCAGTGATGTCAAATGTGATAAATGCGGCAGAATGATGGTTTATAAGCAGGGCAGATTTGGGACTTTTCTGGCTTGCCCCGGTTTTCCTGAGTGCCGTAATACAAAACCGGTTCTAAAGAAAATTGGCATAAAATGTCCTAAGTGCGAACAAGGTGAAATTATTGAGCGGAAGACAAAAAGAGGAAGAATTTTCTATGGTTGTGAAAGATATCCTGACTGTGATTTTACTACTTGGGACAAACCGCTTAAAGACAAGTGCGCCAAATGTAATGGATTGCTGCTGGAAAAAAGTGGAAAAAATGGTGTAAAAAAAGCATATTGCAGCAATGAAGCCTGTGAAAATTCAAAGGAGAAATGATTTAATGAGTTCATGCATAGCCAAACCTGTTCATGTAGTAGGTGCAGGTCTTGCAGGCAGCGAAGCAGCCTGGCAATTAGCAAAAAGAAATATACCTGTAATTTTACATGAGATGCGGCCAATAAAAAGAAGTGCAGCCCACAAGACAGATAACTTTGCTGAACTTGTCTGCAGTAATTCTTTAAGAGCAAATAATATAGAAAATGCTGTTGGCTTACTAAAAGAAGAAATGAGAAGGTTAGATTCCATTATCCTAAAATGCGCTGAAGAACATCAGGTACCAGCAGGAGGAGCGCTCGCAGTTGATAGGGAGGGGTTTTCATGTTCGGTCACTGAGGCAATAAGTGCCCATCCATTGATAACCGTTGTTCATGAAGAAGTAACGGACCTACTTTCTTTAGAGGGTTTTGTTATTGTTGCCAGCGGTCCATTAACATCTGATCTTTTGTCAGAGAATATTAAAAAGCTTATTGAAGCCGATTATCTTTATTTTTTCGATGCTGCGGCACCAATTGTTACTGCAGAATCTCTTGATTATACCAAAGTATTCAGAGCATCACGTTATGATAAAGGTGATGCGGATTATCTAAATTGTCCCTTTAGTAAAGAGGAATATCTTGAATTTTGGCAGCAACTATGCAATGCACAGACGACTCCAATCAAAGAATTTGAAAAAGAGGTCTTTTTTGAGGCATGCATGCCAATCGAAGAAATGGCTTCCAGAGGAGAAGACACAATGAGATTCGGTCCGCTGAAACCTGTTGGATTGGTAGACCCTGCAACTGGGAAAGAAGCTTACGCAGTTGTACAACTACGCCAGGATGATGCTGCCGCTTCCTTATATAATATTGTTGGCTTTCAGACGCATTTAACCTGGCCGGAGCAAAAACGTGTATTTGGCTTGATTCCTGGCCTTAATAATGCTGAATTTGTTCGTTATGGTGTCATGCATAAAAATACTTATATTAATTCACCATACTTGCTTGATGAGCATTTTTGTCTTAAACAATTACCGAGATTTTATTTTGCAGGTCAGATGACAGGTGTTGAAGGTTATGTAGAAT
>JAAYVM010000116.1 GCA_012517145.1 Acholeplasmataceae bacterium | reverse complement strand
ACATTCATTTTTGGTTTTGTTCAGTTTTCAAGGTTCTTGCTCGCCGTTATCAGCGACTTGACTATAATATCACTTTGCGTTGACCATGTCAACACTTTTCTTGGAAAACTTTTTTGAAGTCTTCTGTGTGATATTAGCTCCGTAACTGGAACTTATACATAATATCATGATAAGAACAAGAAAGCAAGCACTCTTAGAGAAGTTCCATTAATCAGAATACTGTCAATGTTCAGAGGGCTTGACTTAATCAAAATCAAAATAAGGTCTCATTTACATTTTTTGGGGGATTTTAGACATTATGCACATTATAAAATGGAAAACAGCGGAAAATACTGCATTAACAGAAATCCAATAATAGATGTAATTACAATTGTTAATAACGACAAAATCAGGCCATAACGAAACATGATCTCCGGATTTAAACCATAGCTAACCGGAATCGCGCGAATAGATACAGGCAGCATATAAGCGCAGTTGACTCCGACAATACTAATATATATGTATGGAATAGGATTCAGCGATAACACTTGAATAATATTTTGTACGATAGGAATGACAATTGCAGCAGCTGCCGTATTACTTGAGATTTCTGTCATTAATCCTGAAAACAAATTAAAAATTAATATTGTTCCAAAACCACCCATTAATGGCAAAAACGTAATATATTCTGCCAATTTTCCAGCTGCTCCGGTAGAAATAATCAATTTGCCAAGAGCAAGTCCACCAGCAAAAAGAAACATCATCCCCCACATAATTTCTTTTTCAGCTTCAGCCCAACTAATGAATGGATACCCTTTTTTATTAGGGATAAAAAAAGTAAGCATTCCTAAGATCAAAAAAACGTAGGCAGGTTTCAAACTTGGCAGCCATTCTGCGTAAACAGGTCTTACGAACGATAAGATTATCGAGATAACAAATAGCAGCAAACTAATCATTTCATCACGACTAATACCACCCAACTTTTGGTACATTTCTAAGAAATAAGTTTTGGTACCTGGTAGCGAATCCATTTCACGCGGTAATTTGATTAAAATTAATAAATTAACAACCATGATTGCTGCCAAAAAAGGCAGAAAACGCACGAACCAATCTATATACATAAATTCTTTCCCGGTTAACTGTTCTAAATAACTGATAGCTACCAGATTTCCAGCCCCGCCAATAGGTGATCCAAATCCGCCGATACCAGCACCCCAGACTATAGATAACATAATAGGTGCTGCCAACTTGCTGGAAAAAAGATCTTTTTCACCTATAAAATGCAGCATTGAAACTGCAACCGGCATTAAAATCGTACATACAACTACATTAGGTAAAAAGACAGACAACAAAGTCGAAACCAGAAACCATATAAAAATCTGCTGATTAAGTGATGGACCAATAAAGCAGAGTGCTTTCAATGACAGACGTTTATCTAAACCTGTTTTACTCCATGTCATACAAATCAGATCTGAGCCTAGCAATAAAATAACAATTTCTGAAAAATACTGGCTGATTATCTGCGCCATAGGAACTAATCCCAGGACTGCATTAATAACAATTGGCAAAAATGCTGTGACAGAAATATTAACAGGACGCAATACCCACCATAGCCCCATCCAGCAGGCAGTTGCAATAGCCGCAGCCTGAGCACTACCAAATGGCGACCGTAAAAGATACCAAGTACTTATAAATGCCAAAGGTCCCATTAGAAGATGCAACGTTCTACGGTCTACCATAGATAATTCCCCCATTGTAAAAATTATGTACTTATTGTAAAATAACGAATAAATAATGTAAAATACTATTTATTGCTGTTTAAAATAGTAATAAGTTATATATTTAACGTGATGGTGGATAACATGGACTTTGATTTTTATCGTAATTTCATTGTAATCGCAGAACAAGGAAACATAACAACTGCGGCAAAAAAATTGTCTTTGGCGCAGCCAGCTTTAAGAGCACAAATTAAAACTTTGGAGGAGCATTATGGCACTGAACTAGTACAAACCGGCCGAGGAGTTCGCCAGTTAACGCTAACGGAAACAGGAAAATTGTTTTTGGAAAAAGCACGACAAATTTGTGCATTAGAAGAAAGCTGGGCGACCGAAATTAATTCATATGCGCAGGGAAATGTTGGTACTCTACGGTTCACGATTTCTATTGCTAAGACGACATTTTTTTTGCGCAATTATTTGCAGCCCTTTGCTGAACTTTATCCCGCTATTAGGTATGAGATAAAAGAATCAACTGTTAATGAACAGCTTAAAGACATTAGTGAAGGATATAGCGATTTTGCCTTTGCCAATGCGCCTCTGCCTCGCAAACAAGATTGCGGATTATTACCTTCAGGTCAGGAAGACTTTTATGCTGTCTATCAAAAAGATAATAAAATAGACTTCACAGCTGAAAAAACTACTAAATTAACAGCTCTGCGCGATATCCCCTTATTTTGCAATTTTAGCTGCTTACAACTCTTAACAGAACATTGCTTGCGTCAAGGCTTTAAGCCCAATATAGTTTTTACCTCAACAACAAAAATAGCAGCACAAGAATTTGCACGAAGCGGTAATGGTGTTGCTATTGTATCCTTTAACAAAAAGGAATCACTGGATGCTGATTTGTGTTACAGCAAAATTATAGATGAAGGTTTATTTTTCAATGTAACATTATTTTGGTCCTTACAACGAGAAATGGCGCCACATGCGCGGGCTTTTTTAGACTTTTATAAAGAAAAGCTTAAAGTGTGAGCAAACAGAGCTATCAAATATATAATTTTTATAAATGAATATTAAGAAACAAGGCACAAAAAAGACTCTACATCACATAGAGTCTTTTTTTTAACCGACAGCAGTATCAAGGGCGCTCGAACCGCTGCGCCGCACGCGCTGAAGCGCTAGCCGGCTCATGCGTCCCAGGCCAGGGCCTTGCTCGGCTAGAAACTTCTAACATATAAAAAATACACCATACCGAATGGTATGGTGTATTTTTAACCGGCAACTTTCTATCCTCCCAGGCCGCTTCCAGCCAAGTACTTTCGACGTATGGGGGCTTAACTACTGT
>JAAYVM010000115.1 GCA_012517145.1 Acholeplasmataceae bacterium | reverse complement strand
CCGCCACAGCCACCGTGGTGGATGAATATTATTTCCTCTATTTTACCAATGCTTTTGATTGTCGGCATTTGGTTCTTGCTTATGCAGCAAAGCCAGGGCGGCGGAGGACGTGTGATGTCTTTCGGCAAAAGCAGAGCTAAGATGTACGGAGACGAAAAAGTCAAGATTACCTTCAAGGACGTAGCCGGTGCCGACGAGGCCAAGCAAGAGCTGGAAGAGGTAGTGGAATTTTTGAAGCAGCCTAAGAAATTCAACGAATTGGGCGCAAGAATACCAAAGGGTGTTTTGTTATTCGGACCTCCTGGTACAGGTAAGACCTTGTTGGCTAAAGCAGTTGCGGGCGAAGCTGGCGTACCATTTTTTAGCATCAGCGGTTCTGATTTTGTGGAGATGTTTGTTGGTGTCGGCGCTTCACGTGTGCGTGACTTATTTGAACAAGCCAAAAAGAATGCTCCCTGCATTATTTTCATTGATGAAATTGATGCTGTCGGCAGACAAAGGGGTGCCGGACTTGGCGGTGGCCATGATGAACGTGAGCAAACGCTGAACCAATTACTGGTTGAAATGGATGGCTTTGGTGCTAACGAAGGTATCATTATGATTGCGGCAACCAACCGCCCTGATATTCTTGACCCGGCTTTATTACGTCCAGGTCGTTTCGACCGTCAGATTGTTGTAGACCGTCCTGATATCAAGGGTCGCCAGGAAATATTGAAAGTACATGTCAAGGGCAAACCTATCGGCGAAGATGTAAATCTGGATGTTGTAGCTAGACGTACCCCCGGTTTTACCGGCGCTGATTTGAGCAACCTTGTAAATGAAGCGGCTTTGCTTTCGGCAAGGCGCAATAAGAAAAAAATTACCATGTCTGAAATGGAAGAGGCTGCAGAACGCGTTATGATGGGACCAGAGCGCAAGAGCCGCGTGATCAGTGATAATGAAAAGAAACTCACAGCCTATCACGAAGGCGGTCATACTTTGGTCGGCATGCTGCTTGACCATACTGATCCGGTACACAAAGTTACGATTATTCCGCGCGGACGTGCAGGCGGTTATACCTTGAGCCTGCCGAAAGAGGACCGTTATTATGCAACACGCAGTGAACTTTTAGATGAACTTAAGCTGCTTCTTGGCGGTCGTGTCGCTGAAGCTTTAGTGCTTAACGAAATTTCCAGCGGTGCCAGCAATGACTTGCAGCGTGCTACCAGCCTCGCTCGTCAGATGATTTGTGAGTATGGTATGAGCGAGAAGCTCGGCGCAGTAACCTTTGGCCATCGACAGGATCAGGTTTTCCTTGGCAGGGATATCGGCAGAGACAAGGATTACAGTGAAGAGGTTGCCGCTCAGATTGATAGTGAGATTCGTCAATTTATTGATGAGGCTTACCAGGGAACGGTTAAGCTTTTACAGGATAACATTGATAAGCTGCATCTGATAGCCGAAGCTTTGATTGAACGCGAAACTTTGGAGGGCTATGAAGTACAGCAATTGATGGAACATGGCAAAATACTGCCAAAACAAGAAAAACCTGTAGAGCCGAAAGACGAACCTGTTCCAATTGAGCCTGAACCAACGGTTGAAGGTGAAAAAGGAGAAGAAGTAAAAACTGCCAAAGATGTTTTGCAGCCAGCAAACGATAAGGCGGGTACGGATTTGGCTCATTCAGCAAATACAAAAGAATAATATTTTAAATAAAAGAGATTCCCTCTTTGCAAAGGGGATCTCTTTTTTTATAGCTTGACAACAGGTTAACCTGTTGCTATTCTAAGGGTAACATAAAAGTGGAGTGTGATAAAATGCGTCAGCGTATATTGGAAATTTTACGAAAACGCGCCCCAGAACCAGTGTCCGGCGAAGAATTATCTGCTTTGCTGGAGGTATCAAGGACAGCGATCTGGAAGCACATACAGGTTTTGAAGAATAACGGCTATATTATTGATTCTGTTCCCAAAAAGGGTTACATATTGCAAAGCGCTCCCGACAGTTTACGGCCGGAAGAAGTTGTTACAAGGCTGGAGACAAAGTGGCTAGGTCATAGCATTAATTATGACGAGGCTGTTACGTCTACTAACGAAGTCGCGAAAAAGCTTGCTAATGCTGGCTGTAAAGATGGGCTGGTCTGCATAGCTGAAGAACAGGTTGGCGGCAAGGGCCGCCTTGCTCGCGGCTGGTTTTCTCCTTATGCCCGTGGCATTTGGTTTTCCGTAGTATTAAAGCCGCCTTTTATGCCATCAGAAGCTTCTAAATGTACACTGCTGGCGGCTGTAGCGGTAGTGAGAGCCATCAATGAGTATACAGGTGTAAAAGCCGGCATTAAATGGCCAAATGATATTTTGATTGATGGTAAAAAAATGGTTGGCATTCTGACAGAGATGAATGCCGAATTTGGTCATATTAACTACATTGTCATAGGTACCGGCATCAATATTAATGTCCCAAAGGAAAGTTTGCCCGAGGACCTCAAAGATATAGTTGCCTCTCTGGCTGATGTTACTGCGAAAAAAATCAACAGAGCTGAGCTTTTGGCTTTGATTTTGAAAAATATGGAAGAATTTTATGAATTGGCGATTACTGAAGGCTTTGGACCAGTCCTTGATGAATGGCGCTGGTGGTCAATAACTCTCGGCAAAGAAGTGAGAGTTATTGCACCGAATGAAACCTATATAGGCAAGGCTTTGGATATTGATGAAGATGGTTTGCTGATTGTAGAAAGAGGCGGCGAAAAAGTCAAAGTAATCGCTGGCGACGTTTCTATCAGACCAGCACAGACTGAAGGGGGAAAATACTAAAAATGCAGTTGCGTAATATGATGTTGGCAGCTATTTTTGCTGCTTTTATGATCATAAGTTCTTATATTGTTGTTCCTATTGGGCCAGTGCCCCATACATTACAACCCCTGGTTGTTTTGTTGAGCGGTGTTTTATTAGGTCATAAATGGGGACCAATCAGTATTATTGTCTGGGTTGTTTTAGGTGTTTTGGGTTTGCCGGTCTTTAATCAGGGCCAGGCAGGAGCTGTCATGCTGATTGGTCCTACTGGCGGGTTTATCTTCGGGTTTATTGTTTGCTCCTGGTTAGCCGGACTTCTTACAGAAAAAAACCTGCAGGCTGGTTATATAAAAACCTTCTTGTATTTGTTAACCGCACTCCTTGTTGCTTATCTTATGGGCTTGATTGGTTTTAGACTTAGTTTCGAGTATTTTCTGCATAAACCTATGACTTGGGAAAAATCAGTTCTCATTGCTATTGCACCTTTTCTTCCTTTTGATATAATTAAAACAGCCATCGCAGCTTATGTCGGAGTAAAGGTGCGGAAGGCATTAATTGACGCTGGGCTTTTTGTGATGGAACGAAAATAGTTATTTAATTTACCACCTGTGGGGAGGAAACAAAATGTTATTAGTAATTGACGTGGGAAATTCCAACATTGTAGCTGGTGTTTATCAGGATAGCGAACTCTTGGTTCACTGGCGGTTTTCCACCGATAGATCAAAAACGGCTGATGAGTATGGCATTCTGCTCAGCAGCATGTTTGGTTACAGCCATGTCAGCATGAACGAGGTTACGGATATAATCATTTCCAGCGTTGTGCCGCCACTGCTCGTGCCATTAAGCCGTATGTGTGAACGATATTTTGAAAAGGAACCGATGATTGTAGGACCGGGCCTCAAAAGTGGTTTGCAGCTCAGATATGAAAATCCTAAGGAAGTTGGGGCTGATCGCATAGTTAATGCGGTAGCCGCGTTTGAAAAATACAAGGATAAAGGCCCTCTGATCATTGTTGATTTCGGTACAGCAACAACGTTCTGCGCATTATTGCCTACAGGAGAATATTTAGGCGGAGCAATTGCCCCTGGTATTGGAATTTCTACTGAGGCACTTTTCCAGAAAGCCGCTAAGCTTCCGAGAATTGAACTTATTACACCAGGGACTGTGATTTGCCGGAACACGGTCAAAGCAATGCAGGCAGGTGTCATTTATGGGTTTGTTGGCCAGATGGATGGTATCGTCAGCAGGATGATAAGCGAACTTGGCGGCAAGGCGTTTGTCATTGCGACAGGTGGTTTTGCTAATACAATAGCAGCTGAGTCCAAGTTGATTAATGTTGTTGAACCTTTCCTGACCTTGGATGGTTTAAGAATATTACATGAACGTAATTCTAAATAAAATAAGACCCGCTGCAGCGGGTCTTATTCTGTGTTTGAGGTGAAAAATGAAACTCGGTAATGTCGAATTGGAAGTTCCTTTGGCGTTGGCTCCTATGGCTGGTATCACAGACTTGCCATTTCGTGTCCTTTGTCGTGAACAGGGCTGTGGTTTTACTGTTTCAGAAATGGTAAGCGCCAAAGGACTTTTATATAACAACTGCAAAACTTTTGAGATGCTGCAAATTGACGAAGCCGAGAGACCAACGGCAATTCAACTATTTGGTTCAGAACCGCATGAATTGGCAAGAGCCGCGGAAATTGTGGAAAAAGCCGGCGCCGATATGATTGATTTCAATATGGGCTGTCCTGTGCCTAAAGTTGTTAATAATGGCGATGGTTCTGCTTTGATGAAAAATCCTGAATTAGCCTACGAAATTCTTGCACGTATGGCGGATGCTGTCAAGATACCGGTTACGGTAAAGTTCCGTTCCGGCTGGAGCGATAAGAGCATTAACGCCGTAGAAATAGCAAAGAAGGCGGAGAAGGCAGGAGTTGCTGCAGTAGCAGTACATGCCAGAACGCGAGAGCAATTTTATACTGGCAAAGCTGACTGGTCAGTGATTCGTGACGTAAAACAGGCAGTCAAGATACCAGTGTTTGGAAATGGCGATATTAAAAATGCAGATGACGGAGCACGTATGTTGGCAGAAACGGGTTGCGACGGTCTGATGGTCGGACGCGGCGCAGATGGCAATCCTTGGATTTTTGCCGAATTACGTGCGATGTTGCTTGGCAGAGAATTACCTGAGCCTGTCCGGTTGCCGGAACGTTTTGCTATGGTAATCAGGCATTTGGAAATGTTGATTGCTTTTAAAGGCGAAATAGTCGCTGTTAAAGAAATGCGCAGGCACATTAATTCTTATATTAAGGGTTTGCCGCATGCTGCCGAATATCGTGCTAAGTTCAACCAGATAGAGTCCGAAGAGGATTGTAAAGCTATGCTGAAGGAATATGCTGCAAAAATAGATGCGCATGACTTTTTGGAAGGTAGTATTGGGTAAAATTGATATTGAGAATACATAATACTTATGCTAAAATAAAGTGTGCACAGAATGTGCACACTTTATTTTGTGGATAGAGAAGGCGGGACATGGAACCTATACGTATCGGTGACAAGCTGATTAACAGAAACAAAATTCATAAACAGATAGACGCGATGCTGGACCTTAGAATGCAAGGCTTTTCACAGCAGGAGGTTGCCAAGGCCTATGCTACGGATAGAGCATTTGTTTCCCGTGTGGAAAGTTTGGGCGAAATACGTAAGGGCGGCCGAGTTGCTTTGGTGGCTTTCCCTATCAGTAATAAGGATGAAATTCTGACACTGGCGGCACAGGAAGGCATAGAATTTTCCGTTGTTTTCAATGACAAGGAGCGCTGGGCTTTCTTGCGCGACAAAAACGGTGTACAGCTATTTAATGAAGTAATGACCATTATTGCCAAATTGAGGGAAAGTGATATAGTTATAGTCGCGGCTTCCAATATGAGAATTAATCTGGCTGAAGCCATTATTGACAAACATGTTATAGGTATCACGATGGGAGAGTCACCTATCGAAGAGGACAAATACCTCGAGCCGCAGTTAATCAGAGACATTATGCAAAAAATTAAGAAGGTGCCATGAATTTGAAAAGTGTGATAAGCATTAGTTTGGGTTCGAGTTCACGGGACGCTGTTACGGAAGAAAATTTTGATGGTGAAGTCATCCGTATTGAGAGACGTGGGACTGATGGCGACAAGGAAAAGGCCAGGAAGTTATTTGCAGCTTATGATGGCAAAGTTGATGCCATAGGCTTGGGAGGAACAGATCTTTACATCTTTGCCGGCGGCAAACGCTATACTTTTCGCGAATCGGCAAAACTTATAGAAAACGTCAAAAAGTCTCCGGTACTTGATGGCAGTGGATTAAAAAATTCACTTGAACGCATCGTAATTGCTAATTTGGAGAAAAATGGTATAATAAATTTTTACGGTAAAAAGGTTTTGCTAGTCTGCGGTGTTGACCGTTTTGGCATGGCTGAAGCTTTGACTGAAGCTGGAGCTCAGGTTACTTTTGGCGATCTTATTTTTGGCTTGGGTATTAATTTGCCGATCAGATCGCTGAAAGTTTTGGCTTGGATAGCAAGCATCGTAGCACCTGTAATAACTAAAATGCCTGTAAGCTGGTTCTACCCTGTTGGCAAAGAACAAACTAAGAGGTTAGAACGTTATCCGGAATATTTTCACGACAATGCTATAATTGCGGGCGATTTTCACTTTATTCGCAAGTTTATGCCCGAACAAATGACTGGAAAAACAATAATTACCAATACCGTAACAAAAGAGGACAGAGAATTGCTCAAAAAGGCTGGTGTACATTGTCTGATCACGACAACACCAAATTTTAATGGCCGCAGCTTTGGCACGAATGTTTTGGAAGCAGCTTTGGTTGCGCTTGCCGGCAGAAGCTGTTCATTAGATGCCGAAGAGTATGAAAAATTGTTGGAGAAACATAATATCCAGCCTGGAATAGAATATTTTAGTGTAAAGGGGTCAGTTTAATGGAAAAATTCGCATTTATTCTTCATCCGCTGGTGGTTGATGATTTTGCGCGCAAATTCCCAATAATGCGCTACCTGCCGGATTCCTGGATTGAAGGTGCGATGAAGCATGTTAAGTCTTTTAAGATTTCGCATATTACAGGAGTTCGGTCACCTTATGCAGAGGCAGAAGGCTGGTTCATTGCCTGCCCGCTTACAGCCAGGCAGATGGTTACTTTACCGGAAGAATATGTAACAGGTAAAATTATTGAGGCTTGCCGGTTAGCGCAGGACTTAGGCGCAAAGATTGTAGGGCTTGGCGCTTTTACTTCTATAGTCGGTGATGCGGGTATTACGATTGCCAAAAACGTTGATATTGCCGTGACCAGCGGCAATAGTTATACAGTTGCAACAGCGCTGCAGGGAACGCGTGAAGCTGTACGCCTGATGGGCAAAGATTTAGCAACGGCGCATGTGGCAATTATTGGCGCAACCGGGTCTATTGGTGCTGCCTGTACAAGGATTCTGGCAAGAGAAGCTCATGATATTACTTTGGTGGCACGTCATCAGGAAAGACTGGAAGCTTTGGCAGAGGAAATGAGGCCATATGTTAAAGGACAGTTGACAACCTCTGATGATGTCAAGAAGAGCTTGAGAGATGCTGATGTTGTCATTACTGTAACCAGTGCCGTTGATTGTCTGATTGAACCAAAAGATCTTAAAGTAGGCGCCGTTGTTTGTGATGTCGCCCGGCCGCGCAATGTTTCGCGTGAAGTATCCGTAGCGCGGAAGGATGTTTTGGTTATTGAGGGCGGCGTTATCCGTGTACCGGGGGAAGTTGATTTTGGTTTTAACTTTGGTTTCCCTCCTCAAATGTCTTATGCCTGCATGGCAGAAACGATGATTCTGGCCTTAGAAGGACGTTATGAGAATTTCACTTTGGGCAGAGATTTATCTATAAAACAAATAGACACAATTGCCGAATTGGCGAAAAAACATGATTTCCGACTAGCAGGTTTCCGAAATTTTGAAAAACCTGTTACCGATGAAGAAATTGAGTCAATCCAGCAATTCGCTAATATAGGACTTAGTGCGCCTAACGTCTAAAGGTTGACAATGTTTGCCCGAAAAATTATAATTGAGGGCAGTGAATATACTGAAATTTTTTATAAAAAAGGGGCATAGAATATGGCAGATAAAGTAACGATTCTTACGGTTGCCGGATTGAAAAAGTTAGAGGACGAACTGGAAAACCTGCGCTCTGTTAAACGCCAGGAAGTTGCTGAACGAATTAAAGTAGCTATTTCTTATGGCGATATAAGTGAGAATTCTGAATATGATGATGCGAAAAATGAGCAAGCTTTTGTTGAGGGCAGAATAATTGAGCTGGAAAAAATGATCCGTACCGCGAAAATTATCGATGATGCCGCTATCAGCAAGGAAGTTGTAACTTTGGGCTCTAAGGTAGTTGTTGAAGACATGGAGTTCAATGAAAAGGAAACCTATGTTGTTGTAGGTACTACTGAAGCTGATCCTACTGAGAACCGTATTTCCAATGAGTCACCCGTTGGTGCAGCTATTTTAGGCCAGAAAGTTGGAGCGGAGGTTAATGTTCCTACTCCTGCCGGTGGTCTCTTATACAGAATCGTTGCTATCGAATAGGTTTTTTAGATTAAATTGTAATAATGCTTAGGAGTGAAAAGGATGTCAGAAGAAAAAAACACCCCGGAGGCAGTTGAACAAGAACCTTTGACTGAAACCGAAATTAATGAACAAATGCAGTTCCGCATAAATAAGATGAACCAATTGGCTGAACTTGGTCTCGAACCGTTCGGTCGTAAATTTAACTGGACGCATCATGCCCAGGATATTGCGGATGATTTTGAAGAGCTTTCTGAAAAAGAAACAGTTGTACGTCTGGCTGGCAGAGTAATGGCAATACGTGGTCATGGCAAGACAGCTTTTTTGGACTTGCTTGATAAAACCGGCCGTATTCAGTTGTATGTACGTAAGGATGCTTTGGGCGAGGACAATTATGGCATAATCAAGTTAATGGATATTGGCGATATCATTGGCGTCAGCGGGTCAGTTTTCCGCACACACATGGGCGAGCTTTCCATCAAAGCAGTTTCCTTGGAAATACTTTCAAAAGCTTTACGTCCATTGCCTGAGAAGTGGCACGGCCTTAAGGATATTGAGACTCGTTATCGTCAGCGTTATGTTGATTTGATTGTTAATCCGGATGTACGTAAGACTTTCCTGCAGCGCAGCAAAATTATCAAGAGTATTCGCGAGATTCTGGACAACAAGGATTTCCTGGAAGTAGAGACGCCAATTATGCACGCTATAGCTGGAGGCGCTACGGCTCGTCCTTTCATAACTTACCACAATGCGCTTGACATGGAACTTTATATGCGTGTTGCCCCGGAATTGTATCTGAAAAGATTGATTGTCGGTGGTTTTGAACGCGTCTATGAATTAGGCCGTGTTTTCCGTAACGAAGGAATTGATATAAAACACAATCCGGAATTCACCATGGTTGAGGTTTATCAGGCTTATGCAGACTACAATGATTTGATGGACTTAACTGAGACTATCATTTCGGAAACTGCAATGAAAGTGCTTGGGACCAAACAGATTACCTATGCCGGTCAGGAAATTGATTTGGCATCACCGTGGAAAAGAATATCAATGATTGAAGCTGTTGCCAAGTACACAGGCGTGGATTTCACCGGTGTTACTGATGTTGAAGAAGCTCGCAAGATGGCAGCGGGTATCAATGTACCAATTGAACCATCCTTTGGTGTAGGCAAAATAATTAATGCTTGCTTCGATGAACATGTTGAGGACAAGTTGATTCAGCCTACCTTTATCACTGGCCATCCAAAGGAAATTTCCCCTTTGGCAAAGAGCAGTGCTGCTGATCCTGAGATCACTGACCGTTTTGAAGCCTATATCTATGGACGTGAAATGTGCAATGGGTTCAGCGAGTTGAATGATCCTCTTGACCAACGTGAACGTTTCCTGAAACAGGTTGAAGAGAGAAATAACGGTGATGAAGAAGCTAACATGATGGACGAAGACTTCCTCAATGCTTTGGAATATGGTTTGCCACCTACAGGTGGTCTTGGTATAGGCATAGACAGACTTGTCATGCTTTTGACCGATAGCTCATCTATAAGGGATGTTCTTTTATTCCCACATATGCGGCATAAACTGTAAGAAAAATTACAGCTAATTTTAAAACAATTTTACAAACAGCACCGAGAAATCGGTGCTGTTTTTCATTTTGCCTAATATTCGTTCGGCATAGTGGGAACGAATATTAGCGGTTTATTGTAATAATACGGATTGGGCGAGAAGTGCCTAGAAAAGCAGAGTATAAAAGCGAATTTGCGATTATAAGTGATAAAAACTTGCTTTAAAAGCAATACAAGCATGAATATCGGGAAATGGCAGTTTGCATTACCTAGGACCAAGTGGTACTATATAAGAGCTCCACTTGAGGAGCTAATATCACACAGAAGACTTCAAAAAAGTTTTCCAAGAAAAGTGTTGACATGGTCAACGCAAAGTGATATTATAGTCAAGTCGCTGATAACGGCGAGCAAGAACCTTGAAAACTGAACAAAACCAAAAATGAATGT
>JAAYVM010000114.1 GCA_012517145.1 Acholeplasmataceae bacterium | reverse complement strand
TGCAGTGCGTCAAAATTTTAGACACTGTCCCTCTTTGGACCTAGTTAATTTTTAAAATTTTGCAATCTATAATCTATTGGCGACATATTCTTTAAACGGCTTTGGTAACGCTCTTTGTTGTAGAAATTCAGATATTCTTCTGTTACCTCTACAACATTCTCAAACGAATATAAAGATTTTTTGCATAACCTTATACACTCACATTTGTAATGACTGAAAAAATTCTCGACCATGGCATTATCCCAACAGTTGCCTTTGCGCGACATGCTTGCGATAATGCCTTTTTCTTTTAGTAAAGATTGGTAGGCTTTGTTCGTATAATGAACGCCTTGGTCGCTGTGAAGTACAGCTCCTTCAAGATCGCGCTTTAGAGCAAGATTGCTAACAACATCAGTCGACAAGGCTGCATCGGCGGATCTGCTGATTTTGTGAGACACAATCTCACCATTAAACAAATCAAGTATTACGGAGAAATAAACCATTGAGTTTCTAATAGGTATATAGGTAATGTCCGTAACATATTTCCGGCCTGGTAAAGGTGCGAAAAAATCTCGCTTCAGTATATTATCTGCCGTCAGCTTTTCTAGCCCTATTTGGCGTATAGACTTGCGTCTTTTCCTACGAATTGCAGACTGAAGATTGTTAGCAGCCATCAGCCTTCTTAAGGTATGGCTGCCTACCGACAAGTTGTACTTTCGATTAAGAACAATCTTCATCCGTCTATAGCCAAGAATACTATTGGATATTAGTTGCTCTTTTCTTACCAGTTCTACAACATCAAATGGTTTAGTGTTAGCAAGCGATTTCCAGTGATAATAGCTGCTCCGGCTTATTCCTGCGATAGAGCAAAGTAAGGATATGGTATATTTGCAAGATAGTTCTGCGATGGTCTGGTATACTATTTTTTTTTAGAATTAAGATCATCCAAAGAAACCAGCGTCCTTAGAAAATCCACTTCAGCTTTCAGTCGTAAATTTTCTTCAGCGAGCTGTTTTTCACTTGGTGACATTTCATGCATACTTTCTACTGCTGGGCGATTCTTCGTTTGGTATGAGCTTTTTTGTTCCATTGCTGCTATTTCTTCTTTGGTCAGCAAGCCCTTTTGTGTAAGTTCCTGCATCCATCTTGTAAGATAATTCTTTGAAGGCAAGCCAAGGGAACGAGCCACGACTCTTATGCCGAATGGTGAACTCAGGTAAGTCCGGACTACATGTAACTTAAACTCAGTAGAATATTTGGAGACCATGAGAATCACTCCTTTCAATTATTGTACTTGTCCCCATAGGAATATGTCCAATAATTTGAAGCAGTGCAGTCCCCTTTGTACCACTTTTCGTCTCCGCTATGATTCGCTTTTCTTGCAGGAGATATTACCGTTATAGCGAATTCTGTAAACCATAGACAATACAACTGATTATTGGAAGCAGTTTTCTGGGAGGTTAGCAAATGAAGAAGATATTACTGATGTTTTCAATGTTAATGATTTTTATGAGTTGCAGTATTGCGCTGGCTGACGAGCAGCAGATTGCCATGCTTCAGCCGTCTGCGGCAAGCTGGTATCATAATAACGTAATTTTTACTAAAGGGCAGATGACAGAGCTTGGTGAGAACAGCGTCAGAGTTGAAGGAGATGGCGGCTACCGTGATATAGTGCTGAACATTTCGGCAACTACCCATATCGTAAATGCTGAAGATGGTAAGCCTGTTCCTTTCAGTTCCTTACAGAAAGGCGGGGACGTCGTAGCTTATTACGGGCCTGGCGTAAGCAAAAGTATGCCGCCGCAGGGTAATGCCTTTGCATTGGTTGTCGGCACACCGGCAAAGGGGGGCGCTGGCATTTATATGAAAGTTGGCAGCGTGCAGAAAGTCGATGATGACAGGATAAAGGTTCTATCTTCTAACGGCGACAGGTTGATCACTGTTACTAATGAAGTATTTCCTAATCTGAATGCTATCAGAGAAGGTTCTGACTTGCTGGTTTGGTATGACATAATGACCATGAGTATTCCTGGGCAGGCTGGGGCGACTAAGGCTGTACTCCTTCCAGCGACGATCAAGGTACATCTTGGCGCGGGCGTCATCGTGGCTAATGGTAAAGAACTTGTTCTTGGTCAGGATGACCGTATTATTACCAAAGGCAAAATCGTTCTGTTGCCGCTAAGGATCATTGTAGAAAACCTTGGCTATAATATTGTTTGGCAGGCGGAGCAGAAACAAGTAGAGCTGAAGGATGGCGGAGATACCGTTGCGGTCTTTAAAATCGGCAGCAACAGTTACCAAAAAGGGCAGGAAGTCATTGGCCTTGCCGGTGCGCCTGAGCTGGTCAACGGCAAAACCTTGGTGCCGGTAGAATTTTTTACCGATGTTCTGAATATGAAAGTATCTGTCAGCAATAGTCCAATCTAATAAATACATAACAAAGTGGTACAAAGTGGACTGTCCCCTTTGTACCAAATAAAAATAAAATGCACCGCAAATATTGGATTTTATCATCCAACATTGGCGGTGCATTAATTTTTTGCTATTTTTTTATATCAATACATGGCATATTTGTTCAGATATTCATCAAGAACTGCCGCGCGTTTCACCTTGTTCTTACGGCCTTGTTTACTGATCAGAAGAAGAATTGCTTCTGATAGGCACATAGGAGCTACATACGAATTCGTGAAGCCGACACCGCTGATGGAAGCAGTCAGTAAGTGGTCTGCATATGCTGCCAAAGGTGATGTTATTTTATCGGTGACGACAATGATTTTTGCGCCACGCTCCTTGGCGATTTCCAGAATGGAAAAATTAATTTCCGAATAACGCGGGAAACTATAAAGCAATATACAATCGCCGGTAGTAATATCCATCATATTTTCCAAAACGGAACTGTCCGCCTTGTCACAGCAAAATACATCAGGAAGAAAGTAAACTAACTTTCTATACATATAGGAAGCACAGCAGGAAGTGCTGCGAAAGGCGATGATGTATTTCCTTTTGCTGTTGCTGAGACAGTCTGCAATATCACGCAGTGTTTCAATTTGTGTATTTTCCAGGGAGGATTGAATATTTGCAATTGCGGATTTCATGACATCGGCCAGTACGTTTTTTTTATCAACGAATTCACTGGTCTTTATGTATTTTTCTCCTACGGACATGTTGAAACGGTGCCTTTGCAGCATTTGTTCGGACATGATGCGTTTGAATTCTACATAACCGGAGAAGCCAAGCAGTCTCAAAAATCTGATGATGGAGGTATCGCTGACACCAATTTCCAAGGATAGATCAGTCACGGTTTTTACACCCAAAACATCCTGATGTTCCAAAAGGTAGTCTGCTATTTTTTTCTCTGTCTTCGTAAGAATTAATCCCTTAATTTTATTGGCAAGCAATTCCACTATTGACACGTCCTCTCCAACCAACTGGCTCGTGTATATTTTAGTGTATTTCAAGGATTTTGGCAATAAAATAGCTGCTATCAGTGGTTTAAGACCAGTAATAGCAGCTACCTCAGAATTACAAACTATTTTTTCAGTAAAGATAAGGCGTGTTCTAATCTGTTGAGGGCTTCGCAAAGATTTTCCATGGAGTTGGAATATGAAATGCGTACTTTGCCTTCAATATTGAAAGCTTCGCCGGGAACAAGCGCTACTTGTTCTTTTTCTAATATGAAGTTAGCCAGATCCTTGGCATTATTTATTTTTGTGCCATCATCAGCGGTTGTGCCAAAGTAGGAGGAAACATCAGGAAGGATATAAAAAGCACCTTTTGGCGTCGTGCAGCTGATGCCTGGGATTGCATTAAGACGATCGGTTACATATTTACGACGTTTGTCAAATTCCGCGACCATAACTTCCAAATCATGCTGTGAACCGGTTAAAGCGGCGAGGCCTGCTTTTTGTGAAATGCTGCTGGTAGCTGAAGTAGTCTGTGTTTGAATCTTGGTTACATTGGCGATGAATTCTTTGGAAGCGGCCAGATAGCCTAAACGCCAACCAGTCATCGCATAGGCTTTGGAGCAGCCATTGACAGTAACGGTGTGTTCTTTGACTTCCGGTGAGATAGAGGCGATTGAGAAATGTTCTTCACCGTCGTAAATGAGTTTTTCGTAAATTTCGTCAGAAATAATGTAGAAATCATGTTTTACAGCAAGTTCTGCCAGTTGGCGCAGGCTTGCTTCGGAATAAACAGCGCCTGTAGGATTATTAGGTGTGCAAATGACGATGCCTCTGGTATTCGGTGTGATAGCAGCCTCGATTGCTTCTAAATCCAAAATGTAGCCTTCATCATTTTTAACTGGTACAAAAACAGGCGTAGCACCGGCAAATTTGACCATGTCGGTGTAACTTACCCAGCAAGGGATCGGCAGAAGTACTTCATCGCCGGGGCCGGCAATTGCCATAATAGCGTTGAAGATTGCCTGCTTGGCACCAACGGTTGCACAAATTTCATTAGTTTCATAATCAAGGTTGTTATCGTTCTTTAATTTTTCTTTGATGGCCTTTCGCAGTTCAATTATGCCTGTTCCGGCTGTATACTTAGTGAAATTATCGACGATTGCCTTAATTCCTGCTACCTTAACGTAGTCTGGTGTACCGAAGTCAGGTTCACCGACGTTCAAAGAAATAATATTTTTGCCTGCCGCTCTTAGTTCAGCTACTCTGGCAATTAATGCGGAAGTCGGAGAGCCTGAAAACCTGCTCATACGTTCTGCGAATTTCATATTTTATAACCTCCCTTTATGCTTCTTCTGCAAAGTTGTTAAAATCAGTACCGTCCCAAAGTTTTTCGTTTTTTGCTACCAGCATGGTGCCCAGGACATCTCCGGAAACATTGACTGTTGTGTGTGACATATCGATCAGGCGGTACATACCGGCAATCGGGCCCATCATATCCATAGGCAGGCCCAGCAGATTAAGGAAAATGGCACCTGTTACAATACCGCCTCCTGGAATACCGGGAGCTGCAATCGACATAATAGTAGAAATCATGATGACCATCAGGATTTGATCAAAAGTCAAAGTCAAACCGTAGATTTCAGCCACAAAGAAGGCCAGGATCGTTTTGTACAAAGCGGCACCTGTCAGATTAATGGTGGCACCTAAAGGAATGGAGAAGGACGCAATGCTCATAGGAATTCTTAATTTTTCAGTAACTACATTTAATGTGATTGGGATTGTGCCTGCGCTGGAGTTGGTCGCAACTGTATTAACCCAGATTGGTAACATGGATTTGCAGAAACGAACGTAATCAACTTTGGTATAAACATAAACAATGCCGCTGAAGATTGTCCAGATCAGTAAACAACCGACCCAATCAGTGAAGACAAATTTTGCCAATACGCCAAATAGCTGTTTGCCGTAAATAGCCGTTGTGTTGGCCATAAGGGCAAAAACACCAATTGGGGCGTACAACATAATGATATCCAGCATCTTGTAAGTAACACTGGCCATTTCGTTGCAGAAATTCACAACACCCTTGGCCTTGTCGCCGATGTATACCAATGCAATGCCAAAAAGTACGGTATAGAAAATCAATTGCATGATATCGCCTTTGACCATTGATGCAACGATGTTTACTGGTACCATATCAAACAGGAAATTGCCAAAATCCGGGGCTTTTACTTTGGAAGCGTCGAAAGCTTTCATGCCTGTCAGGTCGAAATTAGCACCCGGGTGTGTAATGTTTACCAAGAAGATGCCTATTACACAGGCAATGACGGTCATAGCGACATAGATTGCCACGACTTTACCGCCAACGCGTTTTAGTTTCTGCACATCACCGATGGCAGCAATGCCGCCGGAAACGCTGAAAAAGATTACCGGTACTATCAGCATTTTAATCAGATTCATGAACAAAGTACCGGCTGGTTTCACCCAGATTGAAAAATTATAAAAAAACAAACCTACTATAATACCGAGAATAAAGCCCAAAGCAATTCTATAAGGTAGATATTTTTTTGACATTACAAAATTATACATTCAACATGCTCCCCTCAATACTTATAAAATCATAAATGTTTTACTTGTAATAGCCGTCTATAATTTCTATATCATTTTCTAATAGTTTCTTATCAACCCAACCTCTGTGTGCTGTGCCATTAGCAGCGGCCAAAACCTTAGCGGCATCTTGTTTTTGGAATTCTTGTGCCGCGGCAAGAACAGCCGACGCATCAGCTAATGGAATTATAATTATACCATCAGCATCCATCACAATGATATCACCAGGGTTTACACTGATACCTCCGCAGGAAATCGGCACGTTTATTTCACCGGGACCTTCTTTGTAAGGACCGCCAGGAGTTGTGCCTGTTCCGTAGATGGGCATTTCCATTTTGGATGCTGCATCAATATCCCTGATCGGTCCGTCAAGAATCAGGCCGGTTAGTTTTTTGTAGGCAGCAAAAGTAAACATAATTTCACCCATTAAGCTGCGATTATTCACACCGCCTTCGTTTGAAGCTATTATGATATCTCCCGGCTGAGCCATATTTAATGCTTTGTGCAGCATCAAGTTATCGCCGGCTCTTGATTTTACAGTTAGTGCGACACCGACTGTGATTGCCTGCTTCGGTGCAGACAAAAGTTTGATCCTGGGATCCAAAGCACAGGATCGGCC
>JAAYVM010000113.1 GCA_012517145.1 Acholeplasmataceae bacterium | reverse complement strand
CAATGAGAACAGTTTGGAACTGGGCACAGGCAGCCTTTGCCACCATGGGGGCTTTTCTTGGCTGGTTTCTTGGTGGGCTGGATGGGTTTTTGTATGCCCTCATTGCCTTTGTGGTACTCGACTATCTGACCGGTGTTATATGTGCCATTACGGACAGGAGACTGTCCAGCGAGATTGGCTCGAAGGGCATCTTCAAGAAGGTGCTCATCTTTGTGCTGGTAGGAGTGGGACACATCGTCGACAGTCAGGTACTCGGCAGCAACGGTCCAATTCGGACGGCAGTGATTTTCTTTTATTTGAGTAACGAAGGCATCTCAATCTTGGAAAACGCTGCTCATATCGGGCTGCCCATCCCCGAAAAGCTTAAGTCGATTCTTGAGCAGCTAAAAGACAAAAGCAGCAAGGAGGACGAGTAAATGAACCTGAGAAAACTGATATTTACAAACAATGCCTGCTATAAGGCAGGCAGGACTATCACACCAAAGGGTATCATGGTTCATTCCACCGGCGCGAACAATCCCTGGCTGAGACGCTATGTTGGCCCTGACGATGGTCTGCTTGGCAAAAACCAGTATAACAATCATTGGAACCAGGACAGGCCGGATGGACGACAGGTTTGTGTCCACGGCTTCATCGGTAAGCTGGCTGACGGTAGCATTGCCACCTATCAGACCCTGCCTTGGAATCATCGGGGCTGGCATGCGGGAGGTACGGCCAACGACACACACGTTTCTTTTGAAATTTGTGAGGATAACCTGACTGACGCCGTTTACTTCAACAAGGTCTATCACGAGGCGGTTGAGCTTTGTGCATATCTTTGCAAACTCTATGGGCTGAAGGAGACCAATATCATTTGCCACAGCGAGGGCTACAGACAAGGCATCGCCAGCAATCACGCCGATGTGATGCACTGGTTCCCCCGGCATGGCAAAAATATGGATGTGTTTCGTGCCGATGTAAAGAAGCTGCTGGCCGATGTGAAACCTGACCCTGCGCCTCCCACAGAGGATACCCTCTACCGTGTCCGAAAAAGCTGGGACGATCCCAAGTCCCAGAAAGGCGCCTTCAGGGTGCTGGACAATGCCAAACGCTGTGCTGACGAAAACCCCGGTTATTCCGTGTTTGACAGCACAGGTGCAAAGGTCTATAGCGGTAAAAATGATGCAGCTTATGAAATCTATACTGTCGTTAAGGGTGATTCTCTCTGGAGGATTGCATCGGCAAAGCTGGGCAGCGGTACCCGCTATCCAGAAATCAAGACACTGAATGGGCTGACCTCGGATACCATCTTCCCAGGACAGAAACTGAAAATACCAAATGATGAAAAGGCCTAACAAGAGAGACCCATAGTGGGGATTATTCAATCCTTATTATGGGTCTTATTTTTTTGCACCCAAACCGTCCGATTTTACTTCCTCCGCTGGCTTATAGCAAAGGCTCTGTCATTTGCCTTGGGAGGAGGTAGTTCAATGACATATCAGCAAAAAGAAAAGATTAAACAAATGCGCGGCGAGGGTTTCAGCTATTCGAAGATAGCGGCAACGCTTGGCATTTCAGAGAATACGGTGAAATCATTCTGTCGCCGGAACAACCTGGGTGGGGTTGGCATGGGCATTGCCAATCAAGCCGACGATGCTTTCTGTCGACAGTGTGGATCCCTGCTCACCCACACTCCCAGAGCTAAAAAGAAGCGGTTCTGCTCAGATAAATGTCGCATGGCATGGTGGAATGCCCACCCGGAAGCGATCAATCGTAAGGCGATCTACTCATTCACATGTGCAAATTGCGGTACTGCCTTTGAAAGCTACGGCAACAAGAACCGGAAATATTGCTCCCGCGCCTGCTACGGGATGTCAAAGGCGGTGCGGTATGAGTAAGGAACGAGGGATCATCTACTACAGAACGGCACTGGCGGTTTTTAGAAAATGGCTTGCAGAAGGTATCATCACCGAGGAGGAACTTACAAAAATCGAAACAATAATAGCCCAAAAATATGGCCTGTCTTCGTGCAGCATATATCGTTAAAACACTTGATATTACGGGCGTTTAGAGCGAATATGTCATATACGGAAGGAGGTCTCTTATGGGAAGAATCATTACAAAAACAACTCTGGCTGCTCCATCCCTTCCCACCAGAAAAAGGGTTGCCGCTTATGCACGAGTTTCAAGCGGAAAAGATGCGATGCTACAGTCCCTCGCTGCACAGGTCAGCTATTACAGCGAACTGATTCAGCGGAGACCGGACTGGGAATATGCCGGAGTCTATGCAGATGAAGCAATGACGGGAACAAAAGACAGGCGTCCTGAGTTCCAGCGTATGCTAGCCGACTGCAGGGATGGAAAAATCGATATGATTATCACGAAGTCAATTTCACGCTTTGCCAGAAATACTGTTACACTTTTAGAGACAGTAAGGGAGTTGAAATTGCTCGGCGTGGATGTATATTTTGAAGAGCAGAATATTCACTCCATCAGCGGAGACGGGGAGCTACTGCTAACCATCCTCGCATCCTACGCACAGGAAGAGAGCCTGTCGGCAAGTGAAAACTGCAAATGGCGTATCCGTAAGCAGTTTGAAAAAGGTGAACTGGCCAGTCTGCGGTTCATGTTTGGCTACCATATCGTAAAGGGCAAGGTGGAAATCGAACCGGAGCAAGCCGCTGTTGTCCGCATGATTTTTGCGGACTATATCAGTGGTATGGGTGGCGGCAGGATAGCGAAGAAGCTCAAGGAAATGAAAGTGGCCACTGTGCATAGCGGCGACTTGAACGGTGAGCGCGTGATTGCCCTCCTGAAAAATGAAAAATACACTGGGAACGCATTGCTGCAGAAAAAATATGTGGCTGACCATTTGACAAAAAAGCTGGTCTGGAATAAGGGTACTCTTCCGATGTATTTTGCGGAAGACACTCATCCAGCCATCATTGATAAGGAAACCTTTGAAAAGGCGCAGGCAGTCATGGAACAGCGGAGCAGGCTTTACGGGGCAAAGAGTGATACACGTAACCGATACCCCTTCAGCGGCATTATCCAGTGCGTAAACTGCGGCAAGAAGTATAAGCGGAAAGCCAGAGGTGGAAAGGCCGCTTGGCAGTGTTCCACCTTTTTGCAGGAAGGTAAAGCTGCTTGCCACGCCAAGCAAATACCGGAATCGGTGCTTTATACAACCAGTGCCGAGGTTCTCGGTCTGGAAGATTTTGATGCTGATATCTTTGAAACTGAGATTGCACAAATCAGGGTTCCCGAGCTTAACAAGCTGGTCTTTGTGTTCCAAGACGGACATACAGACGAAAAGCTCTGGCAGGACAGGTCACGCCGTGAAAGCTGGACGAAAGAGATGCGCAAGGCTGCCCGTGAAAAAGCGAAAGGGAGGCGGTAATATGGCATCAAACGTAAGAATAATACCGGCAACTATTCGCCAAAACTCTGCCAATGGCACGCATTTAAATGCCAAACGAAGAACTGCGGCATACGCCAGAGTTTCCACAGACAGTGAAGAACAATTGACCAGTTACGAGGCGCAGGTGGATTACTATACCAAATACATTAAGGAACGGGCGGACTGGGAGTTTGTACGGGTCTATACGGATGAGGGAATCAGTGCAACGAATACAAAGAAACGGGATGGCTTTAAGCAGATGATTGCCGATGCCCTTGACGGCAAGATTGACCTTATAATCACTAAAAGCGTATCCCGCTTTGCAAGAAACACAGTAGATAGCCTGGTAACGGTGCGCCAGCTTAAAGAAAAAGGCGTGGAGGTCTATTTTGAAAAGGAAAACATATATACGCTGGACAGCAAAGGGGAGCTTCTCATCACAATCATGTCCAGTCTTGCACAGGAGGAAAGCCGTTCCATATCCGAGAACGTCACATGGGGTCAGCGCAAGCGCATGGCCGACGGAAAGGTAAGCCTACCATACGGTCAATTTCTCGGTTATGAAAAGGGTGAGGATGGTCTGCCAAAAATTGTCGAATCTGAAGCCGAGATTGTGCGGATGATATTCCGTCTGTTCATAGAAGGGAAAACCCCATCGGCAATTGCCAAACACCTCGCCAGCCAGGGTATTCCGTCGCCTGCAGGAAAAAAGACATGGCAGGTTGCTACGGTGAAAAGTATTCTGACCAACGAGAAATATAAAGGGGATGCGCTTTTGCAGAAGGGCTTCACGGTGGATTTCTTGACAAAGAAACGAAAGGTTAATGAGGGTGAGGTTCCCCAGTACTACGTACAGAACAGCCATCCTGCCATTATCGAGCCTGAAGAATTCGATGCGGTTCAGGCTGAGATTGAGCGGCGAAAAAGTCTCGGCAGACCATCCGGCTGCAACAGCCCTTTCTCAGCGAAAATTGTGTGTGGCGACTGCGGTGGTTTTTACGGCTCCAAGGTATGGGGCTCCAACACAAAATACCGTCGGATAATCTGGCGGTGCAATGAAAAGTACAAGGGTGATAAAAAGTGTAAAACACCCCATGTAACCGAGGATGATGTGAAACAGCGTTTTCTTACAGCGTTTAACAGGTTGATGGGGTGCCGGGATGAACTAATTGCCAACTGCCATCTCTCCCAGAATATCCTTTGTGACTGCTCGGAGATTGAAGCCGAAATTAAGGAACTTAGGCGGGAAATTGAAGTGGTCTCCGAACTTTGCAAAAAGGCAATCTATGAAAACGCTCGCGTCACTATGAATCAAGATGAGTGGAGTGAGCGCAACAACAGCTATCTGGAGCGGCATCGCAAGGCTACGAAGCGGGTTGCTGAACTGGAAAAACTGAAGTGTGAGCGCCAGAATAAATATCTGATGCTTGAAACCTTTATCAAGGGAATTGAATTACGCCCGCTTGTTCTGGAGGAATTCGATGATAAGCTCTGGGCGGTGGCGGTTGAAAAGGTTAAGGTAATGCAGGACGGCAGGCTGGTGTTTAGTTTTAAGGGTGGTACGGAGATAGAGACTTTAGAGCCAGGCAACTAAATAAACTAACAAATATGTTATTATGCATTGACAAAACTAACAAACGTTAGTATAATATAATATATAAACAAACTGTATTTAGTTAACATCAGGAATCAAGAGAAGGGAGGAATTAAATATGGGACATAAGGAAAATATTGCCCCAAAACGTAAGAGGGGTATAGAAACACAAGAAAAGATATTTGAGACTGCTGCCAATTTGTTTGCAAGAGATGGATATGATAATGTTCCTATCAGAAAAATTGCGTCAGTGATAGGAATAAAAGAAAGCTCCATATATAATCACTTTGATAGTAAAGGTTCAATCCTAGATAATCTATTTGAGTACTTTTCAAATGAATTGCTAAAATCTAGACCTACTGACGAAGAACTCGAAAATATGATGGCATACCTCAGCGCTGAGGAAATATTAAAAAATATTATTATTCGAATTGGTCATCGGAATGATAACGTTCTGGATCATATTGCAACTATAGTTTTTGTTGAAAGGTTCAGAAATAAGCAAGCCGCTAAATTATATTTCGACCTGATAATGGAAGAACAATGTGTATTTTACTCTAAGGTTTTTACATTGATGAAGGAAAAGGGACTTGTTGCATTGCCGGAGGATGATATAAATGAAATTGCCGTTCAGTACAACTATGTATTGGTGGCATTAACAAATGAGTATGCTATGGCCAAAAATGGCTTAGCTGAACCTCTGGCTATAGTTAAAAAGATGATGGATACTACGAGCTTCTTTGTACGAAAACTAACCAAAGGCTAAAATTTTTTTGAGGGAGAGGATTGTATTGAAAAATGACTATTTGAAAAAAGCCGGTATAACTCTGTTAATCGGCGGAATTGTATTTACAGCAGT
>JAAYVM010000112.1 GCA_012517145.1 Acholeplasmataceae bacterium | reverse complement strand
GTGACAGATGGGCGACATTGACATTCAGATAGCGCAGATATTGGGGTATAAGAAATCCGCATTTCGTGGCGATGTTTTGGGTGGTGAGTGGTGGATAGATAAAGATGGCAAGGTGGTTGATATACGCTTTTCCTCATCCCTTGACCTCATGCACGAACTGGAAATGATGATACCGGAAGAAAAGCAAAAAGATTATTGGCAAGAGTTGTCTCACATAACGGATGCGTGGATCAGCCGACAAAAGGTAGACCCGTTCAAGCTGCTTACCGCAACCGCCGAACAGAGAGAGCAGGCGTGGATCAAGGTGATGGGATGACACATTACACAGAGGCAACTTGTGATACTTGTGGTAACAGGTTTTATGTACAGATGGTGCGGGCTGAAACGTGGAATTGTCCTGATTGCAAGATACAAAAGGCTGAGCGGGAAAAGCGTGAAAAGAAATTCAAGCGGGAGGCGCAGTGCAATAAGCAGTGGAGATTACAGAAATGCCCTGACAGTGATTTTGAGAAAGGTTTACGGGTGTCCGTATTAGAAATACCAGCCTTTCCGATAGGAACAGTATTCGAACACGAAAGAACAAGGGAAATAAAACGAGTAACCAAGTCAATTTACAAGGAGATGGAATTATATGAATAAGCAGATGCAAGAAAACCGCAGCCGGATTATGAAAGAAGTGTTTGACTCAATGGATAACCAGGCTGAATTACTGAAAGTTTTGGACCGCATCATAGACGAGGTAAAATTCAAGAACCCGTCAGTAATGTTCAGCAGGGAAGCGGCATTTGAATTGCTTTGGGAGATGGAATGTTTTACCCTGTGTAGCAGGGAGAAGAAATTGAAATTATACGCTTAAATGAAAAAAGCCCCCGTTTTGGGGGCTTTTAGTTTAGTAATTTTCAGCTTCATATCTGGTAATAAACCCATGAATACCATTTGAGCATTCATTCCAGCGGTCATCATCCCACTTGTCGGGCTTTACAATTTCACCAACACGGTAAATGAACTCATCGTCATATTGCGATTTTCCTTCTTCTACCTGCTTATCTTCATCCCAAATTTCCAGCACTTTTGCATACTCAACACGACATTTTCTGCCCGTTGCGTTTGAACGTTTTGCTTCGGAGGGTACTAATAGCTTTGCGATTTTATCGTCAGACAATTTCTTCCACAGAATAATCTCGCCTTCTGGAAGAATGTTTGTACTGGCAACAACATAGTCAGGAATGTTTTTGGCACCCTGCAAGTCGGCACGCTCCAAGTAGGCACCCTGCAAGTAGGCACCCGACAAGTTGGCACCCGACAAGTTGGCACCCCGCAAGTCGGCACCCCGCAAGTAGGCACCCTGCAAGTCGGCACGCTGCAGGTCGGCACGCTTTCCTTCCGGATCATCTTTCAGCCACAACTCGTGCAGCCGGATTATTTCGGCTAAACTTACACCGTCAATAATAATTTCATCTGGTTGTCTCATAATATCCTCCTATGAGTAATTATACAGATGTTTTATATAAAAGTCAATTAGCTTTTATATGTGATACCCTGTTTTATTCATATAATCCATAAGGTATGCTTCCCCTTTAGTGACGAATACGCAGTTACCTTCTTCCGGCGGTTTATCTGTGATACAATAGTGATTACCAACAATTACGATATAGGCGGTCAAGTCATTACAGCGACAGTGCCGGATAGCGTCATTCATGTTATCGAATTTCGGGTCTTTTTTGAGCAGGTGGATGCAATACCCAATAACCCCTGCTAGCCACAGAACATACAGCCAGAGCGGAGCGGTATCTGCTATCAGGAACGAAGCCAGGAACAAAACGATCAAGTAAAAGGCGGTCATGTCAAATCTCATAGAATTGAAAGAACAGTTAGTTAAAGAGCGTGGGTGGTGTTG
>JAAYVM010000111.1 GCA_012517145.1 Acholeplasmataceae bacterium | reverse complement strand
GCCGAATACTGCCGGCGTTTTGCAAAAAATAGAAGAAGAACTAAAGGAAGTTGCGGAAGCAGTAGCTGAAAAAGACAATGACCATGTTGAATGGGAAATTGGAGATGTGCTTTTTGCCATTGCCAATTATGCCAGACATCTAGGAATAGAGCCAGAAACAGCCCTTAACAGAGCGAACAACAGATTTGTGGCTCGCTTCAATTTTATCGAGCATTCAGTACTTGCTTCAGGCAGGAACTGGGCGGACTTTTCTCTGGTTGAACTCGAAAAATTGTGGCAGGAAGCTAAAAAAAGTGAAAAAAATTAAAAAAACATCAAAAAACCTCGTTAGTAAGCAGGAATAATGCGAAAAATAACGAATTATAGGCATAAGTTAGTAATGTACTTAGCTTAGGCACCGTACAAATAAAAAATCAAGGAGGATTTTATTGTGAACAAGAGTGAATTGATTGCAGCTGTCGCAGAAAAGACCGGTATGACCAAAAAAGATTCTGAAAAGGCAGTAGGTGCTTTGCTCGAAACTATTAAAACTGCTGTCGCAAAGAAACAAAAAGTACAATTAATTGGTTTTGGTACTTTCGAACCTCGCGTTCGCGCTGCGCGCACTGGCAAAAACCCACGTACAGGCGAAGCTATTAAAATCGCTAAAGCTACTGTACCTGCGTTCAAAGCTGGTAAAGCATTCAAAGACGTAGTTAACAAGAAAAAATAATTGTTGATTTTATTCTTGGATACTGTGCAACCTGTTGGTTAACCAACAGGTTGTTTTTTTATATATGCACAATGGTGCGGAAATGATATACTATATTTATTAAGTGTGCGGAATGTGAGGCAGAGTGATGGCAAGAGAGAGACGACGTATTAATGGCTTTAAGCTTTTGCTGCTGTTTATAGCCGTATGTTTTCTGCTGGCGTTGGCCCATAAAGAATATAATATTTACCAGGTTAATAAAGAATTGGAAAAGACGCAGAAAAGAATAGAATCATTGAAGGAAGAACAGGAAGCGCTGGAAGCCGAACGGCAGAGGCTTGACGACCTGAAATATATTGAAAAATTAGCTCGCGAAGAGCATAATATGGTCGGCAAAGATGAAGTTCCTTTATTTATTATCGAAGAAAAGGGCACACAACCGAAGAAGGGAAAATAGTAAATTGTTTTTTCGGTTGACACCCATTTGCTTCGAAGGTTATAATTAGTCGCAAGAACAAAAATTATAAGGGGGATCATTGATCTTTATGGCTCTTGAAGTAGGCGCGATTGTGGAAGGCGAAGTTTCCGGAATTACGAATTTTGGCGCTTTTGTGCAGTTGCCGGAAGGAAAAGTAGGCCTTATCCACATTTCTGAGGTATCCAATGTTTATGTTAAAGACGTTCATGATTTTTTAAAGGAAAAAGACAAAGTAACGGTTAAAGTCTTGTCTATCGACGAGAAGGGCAAAATTGGCTTATCAATTAAACAATTGATGCCGCCGCCAGCTCCTAGAAAACCTGTAGAACGTCGCCCAGTGACACCAAAGGTGGTGCCGACTCTTACTTTTGAAGATAAGTTATCACGTTTCCTTAAAGATAGTGACGATAGATTGCTGGATTTGAAACGAAATACGGAATCAAAACGCGGTGGTCGCGGTGCTAGCCGCAAAAATGATTAAATTTTGATACATCGGGCACTTCTTTTGGAGTGTCCGTTTTGTTTTTAGGAGGCACTATGGCTGGAGAACCAATTAGCCTGAGGCTGGAACGGCTTTTAAAAAAACAAAAACTGTTCCCGAAAGGAGCAGTGCTTTTAGCTGCCTGCTCCGGCGGTGCTGATTCTTTGGCAATGACTTCTGTCCTGCAGCAAGTTGGGCAGGAAGAAGGGTGGCAGGTTTTCGTCTGTCATGTCCAGCATCATTTGCGAGGTGAAGAAGCCGAAAGGGATGCTCTCTTTGTCGAAAATTTTTGTCAGAAAAGGAATTTGCCCTTTATAAGGACTGATGTTGACGTAAATTCTCTGGCTGAGCAGGAAAAAATATCTGTCGAGGAAGCTGCTCGCAAGCTAAGATATCAAGTTTTAAGAGAAAACTGCCAAAAACTTAATGCAGTTGCTATTGTTACGGGACATCACCAGGATGATCAGGCAGAGACTGTCATGATGAATTTGTTACGCGGCGCTGGCACTCGCGGGCTGCGTGGAATGCAGACAAGAAACGGCCTGATTGTAAGACCTTTTCTGGATGCAGCAAGGAAGGATATGGAAGATTACTGCAGGCAGCAAGGGATTGTTTGGTGTACTGACAGCAGCAATGAATGCACAGATTATAGAAGAAACAGTATTCGCAAAGAGCTGTTGCCGATGCTGGAGAAATATAATCCGCAAATAAAGCGGGTACTAGCGACAACGGCCTATCTAGCTGCTCAGGACCAGGAATTTCTGGAAGAGCTTGCTAATGATTATTTGCAAAAAAACAGCCGGATAAAAAATGATTCCTACATGATTTGCTTGAAAGGGTTCAGTGAATTAGCACCCGCCTTGTCAACGAGAATTCTGATGCTCGCATTTCAGAATTATGCAAAAGAAAAAGACGGGCAACTGGAAAGAAAACATGTAGAAGCCTTGCTGCAACTGATAAAAAAAGGACGCAGCGGTTCGACCCTGAATTTGCCGGGGGTAAAAGCAGAATATGCCTATGGTTTCTTAACGATCTCCCGGTTGGGTAAGGCAAAAGCCAATGAAAGTTTTTCTACTGTTCTGCCTGTGCCGGGCCATGTGCAATTGCCGAATGGACAAATTCTAACTGTTGATGTCATAATCGGTGATGAACCGGTTCCCGCCAGGAATCAAGCAGTATATCCGAGAAGCCTTGTTGCTGGTATAATAGAGGTACGGAATAGAAAAAATGGCGATCGTTTCAGAACAAAAAACGGTTATGCCAAAAAGCTTAAGGAATATCTGATAGATAAAAAACTGCCACAGCCTGAACGTGATAGATTGCTGCTGGTGTGCTCCGGCAGTGATGTGCTATGGTTATTAAATGAGCAGGCAGCAGGTTGGAAGGCGGATACGCATTTTCAAGAATGGCTGTTGTTTGCGCTTACAGAAGGAGGACAATAATATGCATAAAGATATAAAGCAAGTATTATTTGATGAAGACGAAATAAGAAATAGAATTAAAGAATTGGGTGAACAAATCACCAAAGATTATGCAGGTCAGGGATTAGTGGTTGTTTCATTGTTAAAAGGAGCGGTTTATTTTACTGCCGAGTTGACCAAGCACATAGATTTACCGGTCAGACTGGACTTTATGATATCTTCATCCTATGGTAACAGCACCATTAGTACCGGCAGCATAAATATCACTAAGGATCTGGACGAAAATATTGCCGGCAAGCATGTTCTTCTGGTTGATGATATTATTGATACTGGTTTGACATTGGAAAAAATTTCCAACTTGCTTTTGACAAGGAATCCTTTATCAGTAAAAACAGCTGTTTTGTTGGATAAAGGATCCAGAAGAGTAAATGCAATGAACGCCGATTATGTAGGATTCGAGATTCCTGATGAATTTGTGGTTGGCTACGGCCTTGATTTTGCGGGTGATTATCGAAATTTGCCAGTCATAGGCATTTTGAAACCGTCTGTCTTTGCCAAAAAATAATGCACTTGTCCTCAAAATCAGATTAGTGTATCATTATACAATGTGATAGTATATAAAAGTTAGGAAGGAGGGCATTTTTGTGGGCAAATTTTTTAGAAATGTCAGCTTTTATTTGCTGATTATCATAGTTGCCATCTGGCTTATTGAATATTATTCTACGAATACTGTCAGTAAAACTGATATTTCCTATAGCAACTTCATGAAGCAGGTACAGCAGGATGAAGTTAAGCGTGTAACTATAGTGGAAAATGTCATTACTGGTAAATTAAAATCCGGTGCTGATTTTACTACAATTGCTCCTGAAGACCCGGAATTAATCCATACACTACGGAGCCATGATGTCGAAATCAAGGCAGAATTGCCGCCACAGCCACCATGGTGGAT
>JAAYVM010000110.1 GCA_012517145.1 Acholeplasmataceae bacterium | reverse complement strand
TTCTATACGAACCCCGCCTTTGCCGGGTATGTATATCCCTGGTTCTACAGTAACAACCATGTTAGTTTCCAATTTTTCTTTACCGCGCCTGGAAGCAACTGGCAATTCATGGATGTCTAAGCCGACGCCATGACCCAAACCATGTCCAAAATATTGACCGTATCCATGGCTTGTTATATAACTACGTACAATCGCATCAAGTTCTGTACCAGTTATGCCTGCTCTGGCATTCTTAATTCCCAACATTTGTGCTTCGCGCACTAATGCATAAATCTCTTGCTGCCAGGAAGAAGCATTACCAATTACTAAAGTCCGTGTAATATCAGAATGATATCCGGAATAAATAGCTCCGAAATCAAACGTTATAAAATCGCCTCTTTCTATAACTTTTGACGAGGCAATACCATGAGGCAACGCTGACCGTGTACCTGAAGCAACAATTGTAGGGAAAGAAACCCCTTCAGATCCAAGCCTGCGCATTTCATACTCAAGTAGCGCTGCTGCTTCAGTTTCGCGCATACCTTCGTGCAGGTTATCAAGCATAAACTCAAAAGCCTTATCTGAAATCTCAACGGCTTTTTTTATAAGCGTTATTTCTTCTTCATCCTTAATACTTCGCAAGCCAACAAGAGAAACATTTGACAAAATACTGTCTCTTAGTTGAGAGCTAAGGCACTGGAAGTCATGATACGAAAAGCAATCACCATCAAAAGCAAATTTTTCACCTGATAAATTTAGCTTTCCGATTGCTTCCCATAACCCATCAGTATGTTCCAATACCATACACTCCGCTGCCTGCGCAGCAGCCTGCAATGTGTATCTTGAGTCAGTAATAACAACAGCTTGCTTGTTATCAATAAAAATAAGACTATCATCACCGGAAAAACCGGTAAAATAGCGGATAGAAGACAAGCCCTTAATAAAAATACCCGACAAACCTTTCTCATGAAGAAAATGTCGAAGCCTATCCATCCTATTCATAATAACACGTCCTGCTAAAATTTGTAAAAATTAAACAATTACTTAGACATTTTATCACATTTTTTCTTGTTTGCCTATTCACCTTCAGTAAAATTTTCCATGATTTCTACAGGGAATGGCAGATTATTTAGGATTAATAAAACATCAGCAACTGTATCTGGTGTTCCAAGCAATTTAATAATGCCATCACTTGCCTTCACAGTACTAACCAAGGCCAAATGCTCGTAACCTTCCATAATCCTCGTTACATCAGCAATTTCCGCTTTCTGGACTTTAGCGTAGATAATGCCTCTGTCGTAATTCATTTGCATTTTCTCCGTAATAAGGAGTACGGTTGAAGATATGCTGTGCTTTTGATTGAAAATCGCTGCTGAACACGGTTAGCTACATCAAATTGGTTGCCGTTCTCATCACGCATATCATTCAGTGCTATTTCCAGCAATGTGCCATCTGGCATTAATACTTCTAATTTCTCTCCTGCAACCATTTTATTGCGCTGTTCGATATATGCCGTATTTGTCTCTTTATCATAATCAGTCACAATACCAACAAAATCACGAGTTTGAACATAACTGGAAGTTGTGTATATTTGACCATTTTCATCAGGTTTATTTACTGCAAAACCATAAAAATAGGGTCTATGTGAAACCTTCTCTAATTCATCCTTCCACTCACTTTTTACGACAAACTCATCAGGATTACTGTACCAGGCATCTATTGCCTTTCTATAGACGCTTACGACAGTAGCTACATAATGTACACTCTTCATGCGTCCTTCAATTTTAAGGCTGTCCACACCAGCCTCAGCAAGCTCAGGAATAAGGTCGAGCAGACAAAGATCCTTTGAATTCATTATATAAGTACCACGTTCATCTTCTTCAATTGAGAACTCTTGATCAGGTCTATTTTGTTCAACTAATTTATAGTTCCATCTGCATACCTGAGCGCATTCGCCACGATTGCCATCTCGCCCGGTAAGATAACTGCTGAGATAACAACGACCGGAATAGGAAATACACATAGCTCCGTGAACAAATACCTCCAGCTCAACATCACATTTTTTACCAATCTCACTTATTTCTGCTATCGAGAGCTCTCTAGCCAGAACAACACGTTCTGCGCCAAGATTTTTCCAAGCTTCAGCTGCCGCCCAATTACAAGTATTAGCCTGCGTACTTACATGTAAGGGCATAGCGGGGACAACTTGTCTCGCAATATTCCAGACACCAAAATCTGAAATAAGCAAGGCATCAACACCTGCCTTTTCAAGACTTAAAAGATATTCCGGTAACTCCGCAATATCTTCATTATGAGCAAATATATTGACCGTCACATAAACTTTTTTCCCAAGACTATGTGCGAATTCAACAGCTTCTTTAATTTCAGCTATGTTAAAATTAGCAGCATATGCTCTGAGGCCGAACTTGTTACCGCCGAGATAAACTGCGTCGGCCCCATATAAAAGAGCCATTTTACATTTTTCCATATTACCGGCAGGTGCCAGTAGTTCTGGTTTTTTTCGTATAGACATATTTTTCTCTCCAATTTAATTAAATTTATATCCTATTTATTGAGGGCCATGTATCTTTTCAATCTCTTTTAAATGATCCTGATAAGTTTCCGTGAAATGATGATGTCCTTCCAAATCAGCAACAAAATACAAGTAGTTTGTCTGTTTAGGCTCCAGAACTGCGTTAATAGTCGAAATACTTGGACTAGCAATAGGTCCTGGCGGCAATTCAGCATATAAATACGTATTATAAGGAGAATCAATCTTGGTATCCGCAATACTTATCTCCTTTTTTTGTACACCAAGAATATATTGAATAGTCGTGTCAGATTGCAAAGGCATTTTTATTTGCAATCTTTTGAGAAATACACCTGCAATTATTGGTCTCTCTTCAGGAAATACTGCCTCTTTCTCTACAAGTGAAGCTAAATTGACTAAATCGCGAATACTGATATTCTTGTCTTTAGCTTTTTGACGCATGTCTTCAGTTAATTGAGTGTCAAATTCTTTAACCATAATAGCCAGTATTTCTTTTTCACTGGAGCCAGGGGAAAGATAATAGGTTGATGGATAAGCAAAGCCTTCGGCTTTAAAAATTACATTAATATTGTCTGTTTCCATATAAGAATAAGGAGCATAATCCTTGGCAGCCTTTTTGAATTCCTCTGCACTCCCAAGACCACTTTCCTCAATTTTTTTCGCAATTTGTTCTATTGTATAACCTTCCGGAATAGTAAGTGTTTTATGCCGAACTTGTCCTTTGGAAAATAAATCAATAATCTCCCAGTTAGACATGCCGCTCATTATTTCATACTCGCCAGCCTGTAGGGAACGCTCCATTCTGGCAAATTTTGATTGCAGTCGAAAAAAAACCGGAGAATTAATCAATTTTTTATTTTGCAGCATTGTTGCTATATCTGCATTAGTCATGCCAGGAGCAACTGTTATTATAATGCTTTCACCTGTAGCTAAGTTTTTATTATTGTTAGCATGAATTGTAATTCCCAAAACAATCGCTGCCAATACCAAAATGCTGGCGAAGATCGTCAGCAACATTTTTTTGCTCATTTTCCCCTCTCCATCCTGGAAAATCATGTATATGTATAGAAGCCAAAAAAATGCTGGGTAGATAGCTACCCAGCATCAATTCCAATCACTCTTCCGAAGAATTCATCATTTCTTCATATGCTGTTTTCACAGCTTCAAATTCTTCCTCAGTTGGATCTAAATAGATGGCCTCGCCATCTTCATCAAAATCAATGCGAGCGATGTAAACATCCGGCTCGTCGTCTTCCTCATGGCATTCGCATTCTTCATCTTCGCAACCACATTCACCAATTGGAACCAAAAGAGCAAAGCTCTTATCGCCTAATGGAATTACCATTTCTTCTCTGTAATAAAATTCATTACCTTCATCATCACTCATTACAACTATTTGCTCGTCATCTTCGAGCATTTCTAAATCTTTATCATCCATGGCGGCACCTCTTCTTAATTTATTCTTCCTAATTTATTCTTCCTAATTCTATACTAGATAAAAGATCCTGTCAAACAAGTAAAAACATTAGAGCATCATTTTTTCCTGCTATCCAGATAATTCTGCAGTATAACAACTGCAGCCATCATATCAATTATTTTTTTGCGTTTATCACGTCGCAAATCAGCAGATATTAAAACCTTTTCGGCTGCAACAGTAGACAATCTTTCATCCCATAGCAAAACTTCAAGATCAGGGAATCTCTCCTTAACCTTATCAGCAAAATCTTCGCAAAACTGTGCTCTTTCCCCGATAGTTCCATTCATATTTTTGGGATAACCTATCACAATCTTTTTAACTTCATTATCAGCAATAATTTTTGCCAATCTTGAAAAATCGCTTTCTATAGGGCCTCTGCGAATTGTTTCAAGACCGCGGGCAATGAGTCCTGTTGCGTCGCTAAGAGCAACGCCAATAGTTTTTGTGCCCAAATCTAAGGCCATTATTCTCATATAAGACCTTCTTTCACTTTTTCTCTTTTAAATAGCTTATAACAAGCTCCTCAATCAATTCATAACGTTCAAATTGGCGTATTTTACTTCTGGCATCACCATGGCTAGTAATGTATGTAGGATCACCAGACAAAAGATACCCCGCCAACTGGTCAACAGGGTTGTATCCCTTTTCTTCAAAGGCCTTACAGACCTCAGCTATAGTTTTAGCTACATTTTTATTCTCAGGATTTCGTTTAAACATCATAGTTTCTTGCGATACATCACTCATGGCTATCCCTCCTCTGTCTCTTATCTTCATTCTAACACAAACGGGGAAAAAAAATAAGGAAGGAATTAAAATTCCTTCCTTCTGATAATTATTTTACTTGTCCAGCAATTATATTCCATGCAGCATCAAGAGCTTCTTGCAGCTTAGTAACATCTTTTCCACCGGCCTGAGCCATATCAGGTCTTCCACCACCATTGCCGCCAGTTATCTTAGCTACCTCTTTAACTATATTGCCGCAATGAATACCAGCCTTAGTTGCATCTTTGGTAGCCATAGCAAGAATGTTTATCTTATCTTCAGATGCGACATTTGCAAGTACAACTACGCCACCAACTTTGTCTCGCATTTTGTCGCCAAGTGAACGAAGTGCATCTATGTCATCCACAGCAACTGACTGCACTAATGCTTTGATGCCCTTAAAATCCTTTACTTTACTATCAATTTCATCAAGTTGAGATGAAGCGATGCGATCAGCCAATTCATTTGCTTTCTGCTCAGAAGTCTTAAGTTCAGTCTGCAGACTTTCAATTCTGCCAAGAATATCACTTGTGCGGCATTTCAGACTTTGAGCAATATTTCTTACTAAAGTTTCTGTTTCATTTACAAATGCTAATGCGCCATGGCCTGTTACTGCTTCAATTCTCCGAACACCTGCACCACTGCTGGATTCAGATATAATTTTAAACATACCGATAAGAGCAGTATTTTTAACATGAACGCCGCCGCAAAGTTCCATGCTGAAGCCTGGAACGCTTACAACACGAACAACATCGCCATATTTCTCGCCAAACAACGCCATAGCTCCCATGGCCTTTGCTTTGCTTATTTCTGTTTCTGTTATATCAACATCTAGCGAATCTAAAATGCGTTCGTTTACAATGGATTCAACTCTTTTCAACTCTTCTTCAGTAACTTGTGAAAAGTGTGAAAAATCAAAACGAAGACGGTCTGGTCCGACATAACTACCAGCTTGATTAACATGTGATCCTAATACTTCTTTTAATGCAGCGTGCAATAGATGGGTTGCAGTATGATTTCTTGCTATATCATTTCTCCGCTGACTATTAACCTCAGTAATAACTTGTTCACCTGAATTGATAACGCCTTCAGTTACCTGACCAATAAGTATAGTAGAACCATTTGGCAATTTTTTCGTATTAGTTACTTCCACAACACCAGACGGTGCGACCAAACGGCCTGTGTCACCCAATTGACCCCCGCCCTCTGCGTGGAAAGGAGTTACATCCAGAATGACGGCAACGCATTCACCATCCGCTACTGTTTGGACCGGCTGTGGGTTTTGTTGTTCGTAAAGTAAAACGACCTTGCCATCTTTGGCTTCTTCGTTTACTAATAATTTCTCTGCTTCAAACGCTGTTGTATTATATACAACTGGCAGACATTCTTTATCAGCGCGTGCGCAGCGAGCCCTTTCTTTCTGTTCCAACATTGCTTTATCAAAACCATCTTTATCCATGGTCATAGAATTTTCTTCCAAAATTTCAGCAGTCAATTCCCATGGGAAACCAAAAGTGTCGTACAACTTAAAAGCGGAAGCGCCATTAAGCACTTTTTCTCCATTTTCACGTAAAGAAGCAATCTCTTCGTTCAATATTTCAGTACCTTGTTGTAAGGTCTGCATAAAACGCGTTTCTTCCATTTCAACAACTTTTTTAATATAATCGCGTTTTTCAGCCATTTCAGGGTATATGCCTTCAAATATCTTAATTACAATATCTACAGCATCTGCAAGAAATAGTGTATTTATGCCGATAAGACGACCATGTCTTACTGCTCTCCGCAAAATTCTTCTTAAAACATACCCTCTTCCCTCATTTGAAGGTAAAACTCCATCGCTTATCATAACAGAAAGACTACGGGCATGATCAGCAATAACTTTCAATGATATGTCAGTCCTGGAGTCAGTTCCAAATTTCTTATTTGCAACTGCTGCAGCATATTCAATTATCGGGAATATCAAGTCTGTTTCGAAGTTTGATTTTTTATTTTGCAAAACGGATGCGAGGCGTTCAAGCCCAGCACCGGTATCAATATTTTTGTTTTTAAGCGGTGTGTAGGTTCCATCATCATTTTGGTTATATTGTGTAAATACTAGATTCCAAATCTCGAGATAGCGGTCGCAATCACACCCTACAGCACAATCTGGCTTGCCACAGCCCCTATCTTCTCCAAGATCTACATGAATCTCGGAACAAGGGCCACATGGTCCGGACCCAATCTCCCAGAAATTTTCTTCCATACGAATGATGCGTTCCGCTGGTACACCAACAACATTGTGCCAGATATCAAAAGCTTCATCGTCATCAGTATATATAGTAATCCATAACTTATCGGCTGGTATTTCCAACACTTTCGTCAGAAATTACCAACTCCAAGGAATAACTTCTTTTTTGAAATAATCACCAAAAGAGAAATTGCCCAACATTTCAAAAAAAGTATGATGCCTTGCTGTCCGGCCAACATTCTCAATATCGCCGGTACGTACACATTTCTGACAAGTTGTAATTCTCGGACTTGGCGGTTTCATTTTTCCTGTAAAAAAAGGTTTAAACGGTGCCATACCAGCACCAATTAACAATAAAGTAGGATCATCTTGAGGAATCAAAGAGGCACTTGGTTGAATTAAATGTCCTCGTTCTGCAAAGAAATTCAGAAAAGCCTCTCGTAGTTCATTACCAGTCATATTTTTCATTATTATTTATCGCCCCTTGTTTCCATGTAAACACACGAAAAATTATACAAAATTTGCTTTATTATGTCAATTCAGCTCGATTTTATGCTGGTTATGATTGTGCCGCCGCCTAAGCAATAATCATTTTCATAAAAAACTGCTGCTTGCCCAGGTGCAATACCACGCAGCGGCTGTTTAAAAGTAACTTTTACTTGTCCTTCAATAATATCCGGTTCAATAAAAGCGTCAACAGGTTTGGCGTTATAGCGAATTTTAACTTTTACAGCCCTTTTTGCTTTCAAACACAGGCCGTCGCTGAATACAACATCACTAACAATCATACAATCACGTAAAGATTCCTCTGCATCCGCAAGTACTATTACGTTTTTCTCTGCATCAATCTCAACAACATACAAAGGTGTGGCAGCAGCTATGCCGAGACCTTTACGCTGGCCAATGGTATAATGCGAAATACCATTATGCTTGCCCAAAATCTGCCCCTTAGTATTTATAATGTTACCACTTTTCTCATGTGAAAAAGCATTAAGAAAGCGGTGATAGTCGTTGTCTGGTATAAAGCATATGTCCTGACTGTCTTTCTTATTGAATACCGGCAAGTTAAAATTTTTCGCCAGTTCCCTGACTTGAACTTTATCATAGTCTCCTAAAGGGAACATTACATGATTAAGTTGTTCCTGGTTTAAGTGATAAAGAACATAACTCTGATCTTTTACTATATTTCTTGCCATTGCAACACGTTTATAGCCACTAGCATCTTCGATTATCCGGGCGTAATGTCCGGTTGCTAAATAATCTGCGCCAAGTTCTCTGGCCTTATCATACAGAGCTCCGAATTTAACCATTTTATTACAAAAAACGCATGGGTTTGGTGTCCTGCCGGCTTTATACTCGCTTAAAAAGTACTGTACAACGCTTTGCCTGAAAAAATCATTGAAATCTAATATATGGTGCTCTATTCCCAATAAATCTGCAACTATTGCAGCATCTCTTTCGGCCGATGCCAATTGTTCCATCGTCACATTGGCCTGTTTATCAACCCAGAGCCTCATCGTGATCCCTATTACTTTGTATCCTTTTTGCAACAGCAAAGCGGCGGCAACAGAACTGTCTACGCCACCGCTCATCGCTATCGCTACTGTCTTATTATTTAGCATGCTTATCGCTCCTGCAAAGATCCTCTAAGGTGATTCCATCAAGCACTTTGCTTATACTGTCGGCAACTTTAGCCCAAATTCCCTGTGTAACGCAGTCATCACATTTTTCGCAATAATGTTTATCATTTTTATCAACGCTTAGCAAGCAATCGACAGGAACAATAGGTCCTTCCATAACACGTATTATGTCTCCAACAGTAATATCCTTAGGATCTCTCGTCAAATAGTACCCACCCTGAGCTCCCCTGGTACTTTTAACCAGCCCGGCTTTTCTAAGTTGACCCATCAATTGTTCAAGATAATGCTCGGAAATTTGTTGCCTTTCCGCTACATTTTTTATTGAGATTGGCACTTTATCAGCAGAATTCATAGCTAGATCATACATAGCTGTAACACCGTATCTGCCTTTAGTCGAAAGCTTCATCATAAAAATTCCCACCTATTCAAAACAATTTCTACTATTTTACTAAAGAATAACAATTGTAAAAAAATATGTCAATTAACTTTTAAAAATTGTTATTTTTCTTTTCTCAAAAGTTCTTTCTCTTCCCCAATAGGCTTCGGTTCGTAATACTTTACATCTGTCAGGGCATCTGGTAGATATTGCTGCTTAACATACCCGCCAGAATAATCATGAGGATAAAGATAACCTGTTCCATTACCCAGTTTTGCAGCACCGGGATAATGTGCATCTCGTAGATGTTTAGGTACTTGTCCGCAATTTTTGGTACGAACATCTTCGATTGCTTTGGCAATCCCCATGTAGCAGCTATTACTTTTAGGGGCATTAGCAATATAACAAACAGCTTGAGAAAGTGGTATCTGAGCCTCAGGCAAGCCAATAAAATGCGCGGCCTGAGCTGCAGCATTTGCAACAAGCAAAGCCATTGGATCCGCATTGCCAACATCTTCAGAAGCACAAATCAAAATTCTTCTTGCAATAAACCTTACATCTTCTCCACTTTCTATTAATCTTGCCAAATAATGTAAAGCAGCATCAGCATCTGAACCCCGCATACTTTTGATAAAGGCAGAAATAATGTCATAATGATAATCACCATTTTTATCATACTGTAGCACAACATTGCCAAGTACAAGCCTAAGAACATTTATATCCAGTTCTTTGCTATCTTCTGGCAGCATTGCTATTGCTTGCTCCAATACATTCAATGCTCTCCTGGCATCTCCATTAGCAAAATTGGCAATAACATCTATTGCTTCATCTTTAATTTTAAAACCTCTGTCACCATACCCGTTGGCTTTATCCGCTAAGGCTCTTTTAATTATTTTTTTGATATCCTCAGCAGTCAGCTGCTCTAATCGAATTACCTTCATTCTCGATAAAAGAGGAGAGTTTATTTCAAAGAAAGGGTTTTCTGTTGTAGCACCAATTAATACTATAGTGCCATTTTCTACATAAGGTAAAAGTACATCTTGCTGTGCTTTATTAAAACGATGAATTTCATCTATAAAAATAATAGTACGGCCAATGCCAGCTCTTTGCCTCTCAACAGCGCTCGCTAAAAGCTTGCGAAGTTCTGGCACACCTGACGAAACAGCATTAATTGATTCAAATATACTTCCAGTTAATTCTGCAATAACTTTGGCAAGTGTTGTTTTACCAGTACCAGGTGGTCCATAAAAGATTATAGATGGTATGGAATCATTTTCGATCATGCGTCGCAAATAACTATTTTTACCTATAACTTTTTCTTGGCCGACAAAGTCAACCAAATTTTTCGGTCTCAATTTATCAGCTAAAGGCTTTGGCGCCATACTCGTAAATAAGCTATCCATCATTACTATAACCCCCTAACTGCTTTAATTATAAAAAAGGCACCAGCAAAAAGCCAGCGCCTAAAAATCAATCTTTGTTCAATATGTCACGAACTATCAACGAAGCAATCAAAAGTCCTGCTGTAGCTGGCACAAACACAAGGCTTCCTGGTACATTTGATTTTATTGTTTTTTGAGGTTTCTCAACCGAAAATACTACCTTTACGCCACTAACTATGCCAGCTTGACGCAACTTAGTCCGAACCGCTCTAGCTAAAGGACACGTATGCGTTTTGCATATATCGGCAACCCTAAGCATTTGAGGATCTAATTTATTGCCAGTGCCCATAGCAGAAATTATCGGTATATGGTTGCTGGCTGCCGAGACAATTAAATCTACTTTCGAATTAACGCTGTCGATAGCATCGGCTATATAGGAATACTTCCGGCCAAAAACAACATCAAATTCACCCGGATTGTAAAATTTATCATAAATTTCAATGCAGCATTCAGGATTTATATCCAGCAAGCGCTCACGCACAACAATTGTTTTGCTCATACCCATAGTAGATTGCAAAGCAGGAAGTTGACGATTTATGTTGCTTGATGCAATGAAGTCAGAATCTATCAATAATAAATTGCCTATCCCACTTCTAGCTAAAGATTCTGCGACATATGAACCGACTCCACCCAAACCTACAACAGCGACTGCTGCTGACTGGAGCTTTTTTATCGCATTTTTACCAAGAACAATTTCAACACGGCTTAAATCCATTTTTGAACCTCTAAAAAATTGCCCCACAATGCCGTCGTATTTCCAAGTTTTGAACCTGCATGTGCAGGTGGGTGCCCTCCCGACCACTTCTGATGTCCACTCAAGGAGGCTTATCATCAATGGCAGGCGCTCTAGGCTCCCAAGGTAAAAGTGTTGGCTCAAAACATGGATTTTTAACGCGCACCGCAGGGATGTAATCTAGCTTATTATTATATTAACAGAAAATGATAATATTATCAAATTTATGCTTTATATCAGTTCTCTTTTTTGACTACAGTTGATCTGATATGCAACTCTCTAAGTTGTTTTTCTTCAACATCATTAGGAGCCTGAGACATCAAACAGCTTGCGCTTTGTGTTTTTGGGAAAGCAATAACATCGCGAATTGACGGGCGTTTTGCCATTATCATAATTAATCTGTCCAAACCAAAAGCTAAGCCGCCATGCGGTGGTGCACCAAATTCAAAAGCATCCATAAGGAATCCGAATTTTTCTCTTGCCTGCTCATCAGTAAGACCAATAGCTGCGAAAACTTCTTTTTGGACGTCTCTGCGATGGATACGTATACTGCCACCGCCAATTTCAGTACCATTAAGTACCATGTCATAAGCTTTAGCATAAACGCGGCCAGGATCAGACTCCAAATATTGCAAATCTTCCTCACGAGGAGATGTAAACGGATGGTGCATAGCAACAAAACGTTTTTCTTCGTCATCATATTCAAACATTGGGAAATCAACAACCCAGGCAAAAGCCAATTTATCTTCATCAATAAGACCGAGACGTTTAGCCATTTCAAGGCGAAGAGCTCCCAAAGCCTGAGCAACAACAGCCTTCTTATCAGCTACAAATAATAATAAGTCTCCTGGAACAGCAGCGCCTGCACTCAAAATAGCTTTCATCTGATCGTCACTGAAGAATTTAGCAATAGGAGATTTAATGCTGCCGTCTTCATTAACTATGATCCAAGCAAGTCCTTTCGCACCGTAAATGCTGACAAATTCAACCAATCCATCTAACTCTCTGCGGGCGATACTGCCATACCCTTTGACATTGATAGCTTTAACTTGTCCCGCTGACTCAAGAACAGCGTTGAATACTTTGAAATCAGAACCTTTGACAGCCTCTGACATATCAACTAATTCCATATCAAAACGTAAATCAGGTTTATCTGAACCGTAACGATCCATGGCTTCATCCCAAGTCAAGCGTTTGAAAGGCATTTCAAGGTCTCTATCCAAAGCTCCTTTAAAAACGTAAGAAATTAAGCCTTCCATCATTTCCATAACATCTTCTGCTTCGACAAAAGACATTTCCATATCAAGCTGGGTAAACTCTGGTTGACGGTCAGCACGTAAATCTTCATCGCGGAAACAACGTGCAATCTGGAAGTAACGTTCCATACCGGAAACCATTAAAAGTTGTTTGAATATTTGTGGAGATTGTGGCAAAGCATAGAACTTGCCAGGATTAACTCTGCTTGGCACCAGATAATCGCGAGCTCCTTCCGGAGTACTCTTAGTCAGCATTGGAGTTTCAATTTCTACAAATGAACAGTTATCAAGAAAGTCACGCATCAATTTAGTAACTTTATGTCGCAGAATCAAATTTTTCTGCATTTCTGGACGGCGCAAATCCAGGTAACGATAACGCAACCTAACATTTTCATCAACATCCACACCATCTTGAATGTAAAAAGGCGGTGTTTTAGCGGTATTAAGTATCTCCAAAGAAGAAGCTTCTATCTCAATTTCACCAGTAGGTATATTACGATTAATTGTTTCTTCAGTTCTTAAACGCACACAACCTTCAACACTTACAACAAATTCATTACGTACATCTTCAGCAATTTTGAAAGAATCCCCAGCTGTTTCAGTATCAATAACAATCTGGACTATGCCTGAACGATCCCGCAAATCAATAAAAATCAAGCCACCATGGTCGCGGCGTTTCGCAACCCAACCACTCAAAGTTACCTGCTGGCCAGCTTCTGCTGCCGTTAACAATCCGCAATGATGACTGCGCTTAAAACATTTACCCATTTTCTCGCACCTCTGTTTTACATAAAATTGACTTAATACAATCCATCTTAACTTCAGTTTGTTCACTGGTTTTCATATCACGCAATACAACAAAACCCCGTGATACTTCATCTTCACCAAAAATTAAAACCTTTTCGGCCTGCAGACGATTAGCTTGCTTCATCTGCGCTTTCATGCTTCTTCCTAAGCTATCAATTTCTGCCTTCAAGCCAGCTTCTCTTAATTCAGTAACTGTTTTGAATGCTATTGATGCGTATTGTGCTACCGGTGATATTATAAACACATCAACAGAATTTTCCTGTGTAGCAAGAAGTTCCTGTTTTTCTAATGCCAGCAATACCCTTTCCATACCCATAGCAAACCCAATTCCAGGAGTATCCGGGCCACCTACTTCGCTTACAAGGCCATCATAACGCCCACCACCACAAACTGCACTCTGTGCCCCCAGTGGCGAATATTGGATTT
>JAAYVM010000109.1 GCA_012517145.1 Acholeplasmataceae bacterium | reverse complement strand
TTTTTCTTTTAGAATAAAATAAAGGACTCTGGAATATTTTCCAGAGTCCTTTATTTCTTGATAGGGGTTAGTGCTCAGTTATATAAACAGGGGGCAAATAGAAGTAACGCCCCTATCGTTTACCTGCGCCCCGGATTACCTGCCCAATGTGTTTTACTACCAATGTCATATGGCACTTAGGACAATCACCTTACAAAAATTATTGTATATCCTTCTTCATTTGTTCGAATTCTTCTTTACTAATTTCTCCCTTTACATATCGCAACTTTAAATGTTCCAATGCCCCATCGGATTGATTTTGACTCCGGCCGCTGTTATCCCGCATAAACCAACGGAACAAGACAACACCACCTGCAATCACCAATAACCAGAATACCATCATCATGATCATCATAAAAACTCCTCCCATTTGCCACGCTCCACTGCAAATTTCATTTCCCCAGGGACCCATAATACTATCTCCTCCTTATCACTTGTTCTTTAATATTTATCATATCAAATAATTGTGAATAACAAATGAAGTTTACAGAATATGTAAGCAACCTTCTTTGAAGATTCAGTATAAAGGTGCTACCCAGCATACTTTAACGCTGTGCAGCACCTTTATTAATCTTTGATTATTAGCGTTTTAAGTAAAAACTTCTGTACTGGTTAAACTTGGCGGTGTGCATTATGGTCTTGCTCAGAAGCTTCCGATACAAGTGGTAACTTTTTTGTATCATCAACCCTATTCTTACTCATTTCTTTGGAAGACGGATTATCTGCCATCTTTTTCTTCATCATTTCACGGCACTGTTTTTGCATTACGTCTGACTTAATCATTTCTTTGGAAGACGGATTGTCTGCCATCTTTTTCTCCATCATTTCACGGCACTGTTTTTGTATTTCGTCTGACTTAATCATTTCCTTATTCATTTTTCCGTTTTGCATCATATCGGTTGAAGTTGAACCTCCTTCTTTGAGCGCCGCTTCACCACATGCCTTTTGAGCTTCTTGTCCCTTTGTTGTACCAGAATTCATTGACTTTTCTTGTTGCATACTCATGTTGTCAGTTACCCTCGGCGCTGCACTGGCTACATTATTATTGCTTAACGACACCCCAAATACCGCCACTGCAATTAATCCTCCGGTAACCCAACCTGATAATTTGTTTTTCATAATTATCCACTCCTATTTTCCTTTATTTGAATTGTTTTCATTCAAGACATTTTGTTTCTTATGCCCCATTCCTTTCATCATGAGCAGATGCATCAATGGGCATAACAAAAATACTAAATAATTGGCAACACCTTCATAACCACTTATTTGCAACAACAAGACCGCACCTACCGGGGCCAGACAGCAGGCGAGCATCATTAGCAGATGTTTGATATTGGAATGATTGTTTTTTTGCTGTTCTTTATAAGTTCCTTGATTCGCATGCTTGCAGCATTCCACTTTTATGTCCCCCTTACTTTTCGGTTTTAGACGCAATTCACTAATAAGTTCATTACGCGTCAACTCCTCCTTATTAGTTAATATAATATCAACCACTTTTGAAGAAGTTATGAAGATTTCTTGAAGAACTTCTGTTTTTGTTTTCTGCTTATGTGTAGTTTTCCCACTTAATCGACATAAATAGCTTCATGCAATCTACAAAAACAGGGCACCGGAAAGTTTTCCGGTGCCCTGTTTTTGTAAATTATTACTTCTTTTCTAAAGCATAGATGGCAGGTAATGCAGCATACATCGCAGCCGCTTTGACCAAGTGAGACTTAAATGTTTTTTCGTTAAGAGCGTGCGCTTCTTCTTCTTTGCCTGGTCCAAAACCTATGCAGGGAATGCCATATTCACCCATAATAACGGTGCCATTGGTCGAAAACGTCCATTTATCAACTTTAGGCACAGACTTAAATAATTCATTATAAGTTTTTGCCGCCGCCTGGCATAGTACGTGTTCTTCCGCAATTTTCCACGCTGGGAAATTGCAGTTGACCGGATAAGAAATGCCCTTATAAGAAGGCTTATCGTAAGAATAGGCTTCAACTTTTGCACCATTTTGTAACACCGAAGGAAGATTTTGTATTTGATTAAGGGCATAGTTAAAATCTTCCCCGATAGTAAGCCGGCGATCAATTGAAATCCAACACTTATCAGCAACAGCACAACGTGAAGGAGATTCAGAAAAAATTTCCGAAACTGCCAGGCTTCCTTTACCAAGAAAATCATCGCTTATCAAGTGACTGTTTAAATCCTTCAAGTCACTGATAATTTCTGCCATTTTGTAAATAGCGTTTACTCCTCTTTCCGGAGCTGAGCCGTGACAGCTTACACCTTGAGTTGTCACTTTTATTTCCATTCTGCCACGATGTCCGCGATATATGTTGCAATCAGTTGGTTCTGTTAAGATAACCCCTTCCGGCCGCAATTTATCTTCTTCAATAATATATCGCCAGCAAAGACCGTCACAATCTTCCTCTTGCACCGTCCCCGTAAATAGGAGTGTAAATTCATCTGCAAGCTTCAGTTCTTTGATAATTTTACCTGCATAAACCATGGCCGCCATACCGCCAAGCTGATCACTGGCACCTCTGCCGACAATAATTTCATCGTCTTCAAACCCCTTGTAAGGATCATAATTCCAAAGTGACATATCTCCCACCTTTACCGTGTCAATATGTGCATCGAAAGCTAAAGTGCGTGGCCCTCTTCCTATCGTTCCCAAAATGTTGCCAAGCTGGTCAATCTTCACATCATCAAAGCCTACCGTTTCCATTTCTTCCTTGATACGTTTGATAACACCAGCTTCCTGACAGCTTTCCCCGGGTATGGCAAGTAAATCCCTTAAGAACCTGGTCATTTCCGGTTTATATAATTCAGCTTTCTGGAGTATTTTTAGAAAATCGCTTTTCATATGATATCCTTTCCTGATACCGCTCAAAGTAATCTAACATACTTGTGTTCTCAGTACTTTTGACAAAAATTCCTGACATCTGTTTGTTTTCGGTGCGGTAAAAAGCTCTCTTGCGCTGCCTTCTTCCACTATATAGCCGCCTTCCATAAAAAGCACCCTGTCAGCAACATCTCTGGCAAATCCCATTTCATGAGTAACAATAATCATTGTCATGCCTTCTTGTGCCAAATCTTTCATTACTTTAAGAACTTCCTCTACCATTTCAGGATCCAAAGCTGATGTTGGTTCATCAAACAGCATGATCTTAGGATTCATTTCCAGTGCTCTGGCAATTGCCACACGCTGCTTTTGTCCACCGGATAAAGTCTGCGGATAAACATCTTTTTTGTCTTCCAACCCTACTTTTCTTAACAGCATTATTGCTCTTTCTTCAGCTTCTTTTCTTTTCATTTTTTTCAATTCCAAAGGAGCAAGTATCATATTTTCCAATACTGTGTAGTTAGGGAAAAGATTAAAAGACTGGAAGACCATACCGATATTTTCTCTCAATCTATTGATATTTTTAGTATTGACTATATCCTCTTCCAGAATGGATATGCTGCCGCATTGAATTTCTTCAAGCCTGTTCAGACATCTCAGAAGTGTGCTTTTGCCGGAACCAGAGGGACCGATAATGCACAAAACTTCGCCCTCTGTTACATTTAACGAAATATCCTTCAACACTTCCAGATCGCCGAAGCATTTACTGATTTCTTTAGCTTTAATTATCATATTTTAACTTCCTTTCTAATTTCTTCGATAGAATGGAAAGCGCCGTTATGATGATAAGGTACATAATAGCTACATAGGAATAAACTTCGAATGGCAGGTAGTTTCTGGCTATAATTATTTGGCCATTCAGGGTCAATTCTCTGACGCTTATTACCGATAAGATAGACGTATCCTTAAGCGTCGTGATGAATTGATTCAAAAAAGCAGGAATCATTATTTTGATTGCCTGCGGAAGTATAACTTTTTTCATGGTTTTCAGATATCCGAGCCCCAAACTTCTGGCGGCCTCAGTCTGTCCAACATCAATGGCCTGAATGCCTGCTCTGAATATTTCAGCCATGTATGCGCTGGCATTTATTGTAAGAACAATGATTGAAGCAACCAAAGGATCAAATCTGATGCCTGTGATAGCACTAACGCCGAAATATAAGAACAATCCAAGAATCATAAGCGGGATACCACGTATCACGTAGATGTATACGGTCGCAAATGCTCTTAAAATTCTGATATGGCTAATACTAAATAGGCCAATAATTACTCCTAAAATAAATGCAAGAGCAATCGAAGATACTGCCATTATTAAAGTAATCTGTAACCCGCTTAACAGGCTGGGCAAACAATCTTGAAATAATTGAAAATAGTGTGCCAAGGCAAAAATCCTCCCGGAATATTAGTTACATTAAAATGGCAGAAATCATACAAAATATATCCTTATATGCGGATAATATTTTGTATGGTTTGCTGCAGAAGAGTTAATGAGTTTTATTTATTCAAAGGCAAATATTGTCCAACAATTTTATCATATTCACCGTTTGCTTTGATTTTTTTAAGACCGTCATTGAACATAGCCAGAAGTTTTTGATTTTGACCTTTGTTTACGGCAAAAGCATCATCTGGAGCGGCTTCAATTTCTTTTACGCCAACTCTTAGCTTAGAGTTAGGATCTACTTTGATTTGATAGGAAATAACAGGATAATCTTCTACAAGGAAATCGGCATTGCCATTTTTTACTGCCTGGAACATAGAAGGAGAATCATCATAATAGCTGATTTTCAAATCATATTTCTTTTGATTTTCTTCAGCAAAAATAGCGCCTGTTGTACCCTTCTTTACTGCTGCTGTCTTACCTTTCAAATCACCCAAAGCATTGATATCAGTGTTGCTGCTGCTGACAACGATGGAAGAACCAGATTTAATATAACCATCAGAAAAATCTACAGATTCTTTTCTTTTTTCAGTAACGTTCATACCGGCGATAGAACCATCAATTTGGCCGGCTTTAATTGCCGGGATAATACCGCTGAAATCCATTGGCTTGAGTTCATATTTAAAGCCCTCTATTTTTGCAACCGCTGCCAAAATTTCAACGTCAATTCCTCTGTATTTACCATTTTCTTCAAAAGAGAATGGCGCATATTTGGCATCGCAGGCAATGACATAAACCTTATCTTCCGGAGCTTTTGCTGTTTTCGACGCATCTGTACCACTCTTGCCACAGCCCGTTAATAAAGTTGCCAACATTGCAGCACCAACCAACATCGATGAAAAAATTTTCTTGTTCATGATTTTCCTCCCCAATTTTTGTGTTTTTATAAATGAAAGGGTTCCACTCAACATCTGGATAAATCCTTGTATTTTTTATTTTAATAAAAAAGAAGCCCTACAAAGATATGCAAAAATCGCACTCTTCATAAGACTTCCTTGTCTTTAAATTCAGACACTATTTATTAAATTATTAAAAATACAATTGTCAAATGGATAACTTACTTCACCTATGCGCTCATACTATCTCATTTTAAGACAGTTGTCAAATATTTTATTTTAAGATTCTTTCCTGCTGTTTGCGTATTAATTTTATTCAATTTCATATTCTTTAAGTTTCCTATACAAGGTAGCCCTACTGATACCAAGTAATTTAGCCGCTTTATCCTTACTCCCAGTATTACCTGCAACTTCCTCCAACGCTTTTAAAATAGCCTCTTTTTCCAGATTTTCAAGATTAAGACCTGAGGAACCCTTATCACTATTGCCAATTTCATCAGAAAGGTTACTAGCTATCAACTCTGCCATCTTAACGAGAAACTGAACAATCCACTCCTTATTATCCATTAATTGCTTGGCTTGAACTGCATCGAAACCAATTAAGCCAATTACGCCTACGGGTTTATCGCCAAGCAAAATAGGTGCGGCTATTTCGCCGCTTTCACAACAATTTCCAATATGCGGGCATGGCTTGCATAATTCATGGGCTCCTGGCTTTTCGATAATAACGGTGTTACCGGTATGCAAAACATGTTTATAGACAAATCCTTCTACCATAAAATTACCGCATAGTTCCTTATATTGACCCGTACTTGCTACCCTTAACAGACTGCTGTCAGCAATTTCCACTTCTATTTTTAAGGCATCAGCAATTGCTTCTGCTGTTTTTTGTACTGTATGTTTTATTTTTTCCAAAGAACTCATCATTAATCCACCTCAAATAAAAATATAATATAAAAAACTATAATTGTGTATTTTAAAATTATACCTGTTTAAACCAAAAACTCATAGCATTCTGTTACTCTTTGCAGAATTATATTTGCAATTTAAATTGCCAAACTTTTGAGTTCTATTATTACATAATTGACGAGATTTGAGTATCGTCACTACAACAATCAGCTTTGGTAATAAAGTAAGCCGATGTTGATTATAAAAACAACAATCATAGCGACAGAATCCCAACCCCAGATAAGTTTCTTATTTTCGGCTTTGTAGACCAAACCAATTATCGAAATTGCTGTCATGATAATAGCTGCCAATGCTGATATAACATGAATCGGACTGATATACTGCAATAGAGGTCCCTGCATAAAAAGCAAATCATCAATAAATAGAATAAATATATTAAAGATATTGCTGCCGAAAACATTGCCAATCGCTAAATCTACTGAACCAATTTTGACCGCAGCAACAGAAACCACTACCTCCGGTAAAGAAGAAGTAAATGCTATGAAAATATTCCCGACAAAAGCCTCTCCCAAACCAGTCAAATCAGCAATTTGTTCTCCTATCCTAGGCAAAAAAATTGCTGCAATAATTACCAAAAGCGCATTCACAACATATTTTAAAGTTGCCTCCCGCATAGACATATCGCTATACTTTAATGCTTCTGCTAACTGTTCCAAATGCATCTTTATTTGTTTTTTCTCATATGAACTTACTATTTTTAAAGCAGAAAAATAAGTTAAGACAAATAGTATGCTGATGCTGCCGATCCACTTTATCGGCATATTGTATTGCGGAAAAAGCATTGCGAAAACCAGTAAACCTAAAAGCAATAATCCAAAGGCAGCAGATAATATATGACTGTAATTAGCTTTAGCTGATATAGGCAGAGGCTTATGAATAGCATCCAGTATTGCTGCCAAAATAAAGAGATTAAATACACAGCTGCCAATCACATCTCCTGCTGCTATGTCGGGAGCATTGGCAAAAGTAACAGCACTTACTCCGGTTACCAATTCAGGGAGTGACGTAACCGATGCAAGCATCACTAAACCGATTAAAGAACCTCCTAAACCGGTTTTTTCAGCTATTACATCGCCATACTTTGATAGTTTTGAGCCTGAATAAATGATTGTGAAAGCACATACGGCAAAAGCAATCCAAATCATTGTAATTTACCGCCTTTCTGGCATAACGACCAGTTTTTGGTATCTATTATATTAAACTTTCACATTACTTATTCCTGCATGGTCAAAAGTAATATATGCCTCAATGGTTAACTCGGTTCACAGCTATCAAAATATTATTGGCACGCGAGAGCATAAAAAAATAGGGTTCCGAGAAAAATCTCAGAACCCTACGAGTTAGTGATATGGCGGAGTGGCTGGGATTTGAACCCAGGCGAGGTTTAACCCCCCTAACGATTTAGCAAACCGTCCTCTTCAGCCACTTGAGTACCACTCCGAATGCCTTACTGCGATATTATAGCTTATTTCGCTGAACATTACAAGCTATATTTAAAAAATGGCGGAGAAGGTGGGATTCGAACCCACGGTTCCTTGCGGAATCACTAGTTTTCAAGACTAGCGCCTTAAACCACTCGGCCACCTCTCCGTGCGATACATAAAAAAGTATAATATAGACTAAGCCCGTTGTCAAGTGACAATGCTAGCCAAGAATTCTATCAGTTTCGCGAATTACATCGTCTTCCAATTCCTTGGCTTCCCTACATATTTCCAGTAAATGCTCTTCAGTTTTCTGCACATATTCCTTATCCTTCAGTAAAAGCAGATTGCTGTGCACATTATAGCAGGCGCTGCGCAAAGCTGCCCTGGCTAAAAGGGCTGCCACCGTAGCATCCGTAATAGCACTTGGATTGCCTATTCTGACAAGCTTGGATGACAGGTGCAAGATATCAAGACAGGAATCGGCAATTTTCATTGGTACCTCAGACGCATCATAAGCTGCTATTTGAATGCTGTTCGTCCTAAAAGCCTTTTCTTCATCGGTGTTCTTCGGCAGCTTATATGCTTTCATAAAACCATCAAATACTGCTGCATCTGCCGCAACTAATGCCAGCATTCTTGTCCTCAGTATTTCTGCACTTATGAGCAGCGGACGAATCTTATCTTCCACATCGGCAAACTTTTCTTTGCCCAACGTCAGATTAGAAACCATTGATGTCAATGCCGCCGCGATTGCCCCAGCTAAAGCAGCTGCACCGCCGCCGCCTGGAGTTGGTTCTTTAGAAGCGAGGTCGGTCAAAAAATCCTTGCATGATTTGTCTAGTAATTGTGTTTCCATTATATCAGCCTCTCTTTATCAGGATGCAAGTCTCAGATAGCCAACAGACAGACGTCCGTCTGTCCGATAGTTGACGGTTTTTTCATTTTTCAGGGCAAAATTGAAGAATTCCTTAATATCACCTGCATACCTTATGTTTTCGCCCTTCGTTAATGTGATGTAGCCATCTCCTCCCTTTGTTAAGAATTCGGTGGTGACTACTTTATACTGCTTATTCAGGTCAATAGAGCTATTGTCAGCCAGTCTATTTTCTATGATACGATTGCCTTGCGGCAAATCCAGGTCAGCGCCCAGTTTAACACCGGCGAAACGGACTTCACCAATACTTTCATTGCCAATACCATATTCCAGCGCAGCCAGGAGGTCGCTGCCTTTCAGCTGCATCACCACAATCTGGTCTTTATAAGGATAAGCCTGCTGCATGAGTCTTAAGGTTATAGGCCCTGCCGGGATATCACTGCGAAAAGCGCCGCCATTCAAAATTGCTACGTCGGCATTAAAGCCTTTGAGCAGTAAATCCGTAAAATATTCGGCTAATGTTGATTCCCCATACCTATCATTACTCAATGGATAAAGGTTTTGTGCAACGACACCGCTGTATTTCTTATCAATATCGGCCAAAATATGATCAACCATTTTAGCAATGCCAGGACTTTCTTTCCATTTATCTTTGTTGACCGCTATAAGAGAAACATTTGAGCCTATTATCTTCTTATCTATCCTTGAATAAAGGAGATGAATCTTTCCTATCGTTTCCCCGTTATTACCAGCCTGCACTACCGGGATCTCCTTATAAGTGCCGAAAACCTTCTGATGAGAATGACCAGTCACAGCAGCGTCAGCACCATGCAACTGTTCTAAAAGTCCTGTAATTTCTCCAGTTATTTGACCTTTATTATTTTGGAAGCTTGAGCAATGCGTCAAGAGAATGACAATCTGAGCACCCTTACCGCGCACTTCATCAATGTATTTTTGCACAGTTTCGACTGTCGGCAGTATCGTAACGCCTTGGTTATTTCTTTTACTGCTCTTAAGAAGCGTTTCTTCTGTGGCAACGCCTATAATAGCAATCTTCAAGCCGCTGCGGTTAAGCATTACATATGGTTTCACAAAATTGCCCTCTGGAAAACTCAAGTTAGCGGCCAGCAAAGAAAAAGTTGCCGTAGATGCTTGTTTAGCAATAACTTTTTGGTCATAATCAAAAATATGGTTACCCACTACATCTGCCGAAAACCCCATTTGGTTCATGGCATAGATAACAGGCATGCCTTCATATTCGTCCGCATCAAGCGTACCGGAAAACATATCACCACCGCCCAAAACGATTGAACCCGCAGGATTCTGGGCTCCCAGTTCCTGTATTGCACCGGCCAAAACAGCAGCGCCAGGCTTGGCACCTTCAGCCCTAATGGCTCCATGAAAATCATTAACGGAGTAGATATCGATTTCAACAAAAGGTTTCTCTTCAGCCATTACCGGCAGAGCAGCCATCATCAATACCATTACCATTACAATAATTGCCCATGTTCTTTTGCTTCCTTGTTTCAACCGACACACCTCCAAACAAATAATCACAGTACTATGTTTTCGTCATGGAGGCTGATTTCACCTTTTCTGTTCTTGAATTTTTATTTCATTGGTAGTATATTTATATGGTAAAGCAAGAAAGCGGGGACGTAGCTCAGCTGGGAGAGCGTACGGTTCGCATCCGTAAGGTCGAGAGTTCGATCCTCTTCGTCTCCACCAATAATCTGATCCAGATTAGTGAAATACATCAGATTTTTTCTGACGCTTTGTAATGGGGGAATCAAATAATGTTTGCTTTCAGTCACTTAAATATATATTTGAGTTAGCTTTTTGCTGAGCCTGTGCCTAGTTCACCGGCTCAAGTAAAAGGCTGTTTTTTTATCTTTGTAACATGCTTTCCTACTAAAACAATGATTTTACTGCAATATTACCTTTTTAAGAGTTCTTCTGCTTTAAGTTTTATGAAATGGCACAATCTATCTTACCGGGGGTAACAATGAAGCAAAATACAAAGCACTTCAATACATCCAATACTGTAACACGCCGATATGACAAAGCTTTGCGTTCCATTTATAATGAACTTTTCGAAATAAACTTTACTGATGACATTTGCAGTCCTTTGCATTGCACCGGCAGCATGAATAATCTCTTCTGCACCGTTGAAGGAAGTTTCTCTGAACTTTTGCGCAAAGCCGCTGAACAAACGCTTCATCCTGCTGATAAAGAAAGATTTCTTGATTTTTTTAACTTCTCAAAATTACGTGAAATTTTTTCTTCAGGAGCTAAGTATTTAAAAGCTGAGTTCCGCAAAGCGCATAATGATAATAAATATCATCGCTTTGCCCTCACTATCCTGCCTTTGGACTCAGACCCCCAGAAAGAATATTTTCTTTGCTGGCTCACTGAGCTTCAAAATTCTGAAAGAACTGAATTAAAAACAGCTCACAAAAAAGCAAATCATTACGACGAACTAACAGGCCTTCCCAGTAAAGCTGTGTTTTACGAAAAAGTTCACGCGCTGCTGACAGCAAAATACGAACGACATTACTGCATAGCTCTGTTTGACATTGATAAGTTCAAACTGGTCAATGATTTTTTTGGAGCCCACACCGGCGACCGTCTATTATGCTATATTGCAAAACTTTTAAATGAATATTTTGCAAAAACCGAAGATGCGATTTATTGCCGTTTAGAGGCTGACCGTTTCGCTGTATGCTTCCTTTTTTCAGGTAAAGCATATGCAGAATTAATTGATTATATTACTGCAGGTTTACAAAAATGCCCACTGAATTTTGAGCTTGCCGCTTACTTCGGTCTCTATCTTCCGGAGACTCCTGACCTGCCTGTCAACATCATGTGTGATCGGGCAATGCTGGCACAAAAAAGCATCAAGGGACGCTTTGATAAAAACTACGCTTTTTATGAAGAAGAACTTCGCAAAAAACTCCTGCATAAACAAGAAATTACCGGCCGCATGAATCAGGCCTTAAAGGAAAAACAGTTTGAAATCTATTTGCAGCCTAAAGTTCATTTAATTACGAATGAAATAGTCGGTGCAGAATCGCTGGTACGCTGGAACCACCCCACACTCGGATTGCTGGCGCCAGGAGATTTTATCACCATCTTTGAAGAAAATGGCTTTATTACTAAGCTTGACACCTTTGTTTGGGAAGAAACCTGTCGTCTGCTGCGCAAATGGCTTGACGCAGGGCGCAACGCCTTTCCTGTTTATGTGAATGTCTCTCGCCTTGATTTATTAGAACCATCATTTTACCAGATAATTACTAATTTAGTGGAAAAATATCAAATTGAGCCAAAAATGCTTAATCTGGAACTTACCGAAACAGCTTACGTAAAAAGATATGATGAAATAAAGCTGATTACTGATAAATTGCGTGACTATGGTTTCTCCGTACACATGGATGATTTTGGCAGTGGGTATTCTGCTCTAAATATGCTGCAGGACATTGCCGTGGACACTTTGAAAATCGACTTGAATTTCATGTCTGGTTTTGCAGAATCCGGACGTGGCCGTAATATTCTTTCCTCAGTAATCCGCATGGCCAAATGGCTCGGTTTGCCTGTAGTTATCGAAGGCGTAGAAAATGAGGAACAAGTAGCTTTCCTTAGGAGCATTGGCTGCACTGTTGGGCAAGGCTATTATTTTTCCAAGCCTATGCCCGTTGATGAATTTGAGCAATCACTGCAGGGAAACGAGCAGAAGTTAAAACCAATAAGAAAAATAGAGTCCGCCTTATCTCAAGCTAATGTTGCCGACATCGAAGATTTTTGGTCGCCTACTTCCGGTTTTAATCTTCTTTTCAACACTTTGCAAGAAGCATCAGCAATTTATGAATATCATGACAATAATCTGGAGCTTTTACGAGCCAATGATTCCTATTATTATCTACTGGGGATTCAACGTGAAAATCTCTACTTTACCGGCACTCACCTTCTTGACTATATACACGAGGAAGACCGTGAGCAGTTTATTGCGAATTTACCAATTGACGAAAGCACCAGTCCTGTTAAACATACCTTCCGCCGACTAGTATCAGACGACAAAATTATCTGTCTGCATTCTCAAGTGCATTTTCTGGCGGGAGATGACGAACGAAAACTCTATTATGCTTCAATCAGCAAGATTCAAGCAGCTTCTGACTAGAAAGGATTCACATTATGGAAAACCATATAAATGGGCCTATAAATTTCAATTTGGCAACAGCTGATACTGTCGCCATTAAGAACCTGCTCCAGACTACTGATAAGAATCTGCGCGATGCATTACTTGCTGCTGCGCGCAATGCCGCCATAAAACAATTCGGACATAACATCTACATCCGTGGCTTGATAGAGTTTACCAACTATTGTAAAAACGACTGTTATTACTGCGGTATCCGCTGCAGCAACCAAAACGCCAGACGTTATCGTCTCACCAAAGAACAGATACTATCCTGCTGCCGCAGCGGCTATCAGCTCGGTTTCCGCACCTTTGTCCTGCAAGGCGGTGAAGACCCATTTTTTACTGATGCTGTTATGGTTGATATTATCACAGCAATTAAAAAAGCTCATCCCGATTGTGCTATAACCCTATCTATTGGCGAACGTTCCTATGCTTCTTATAAAGCGTTGTATGATGCCGGCGCTGACCGTTATCTGCTGCGGCATGAAACTGCTAATCCGGAACATTATGCACGCCTGCATCCCACCAATCTTTCACTGAAGAACAGACTGGAGTGTCTGCAGATGCTGAAAGAAATTGGTTATCAGGTTGGTACAGGTTTCATGGTGGGCTCGCCTTATCAGACAATTGACAATTTGCTTGAGGATCTGCTTTTTATCCGTGATTTCAAACCGCAGATGATAGGCATAGGACCTTTCATTCCTCATCACGATACTCCTTTTCATGATAAAGCTGCCGGCACCATGGAACAAACTCTGCGTTTGATTGCCATCTTGCGGCTTATGCTGCCCAAGGCTCTGATCCCTTCTACCACTGCGCTGGGAACCATCGCCCCAGATGGTCGTGAACAAGGAATTTTGGCGGGGGCTAATGTAGTTATGCCAAA
>JAAYVM010000108.1 GCA_012517145.1 Acholeplasmataceae bacterium | reverse complement strand
TTATTTTTACCGATATCAGCAGGGATGGTATGCTTGCAGGCGTGAATGTCGAAGCTACGGCGGAGCTTGCCAAGGCGAGCGGCATCAAAGTAATTGCTTCAGGCGGAGTTGCTTCTCTGGCAGATATTAAAGCTTTGCAGGCACGAGAGGCAGACGGTATTGAAGGCTGCATCATTGGCAAGGCCATCTATACCGGTGCTCTGGATTTAAAAGAAGCTTTGGCTGCGCTAAAGGAGGAATAAAATGCATACGAAGAGAATTATTCCCTGTCTGGATGTGAAAGCCGGACGCGTAGTAAAAGGCACAAACTTTGTTGGTCTGCAGGATGCCGGCGATCCTGTCGAACTAGCCCATATTTATGATGAAGAGGCTGCTGATGAATTAGTATTTCTCGATATCACGGCTTCAGTAGAACAGCGTAAGGCCATGCTTGATGTAATCAATCGTACAGCCGGTGAAGTCTTCATGCCTTTAACCGTTGGCGGCGGCATCAGTACCGTGATCGATATACGTAATGCCTTGAATGCAGGGGCCGATAAAACATCATTGAATACGGCCGCTGTGAAAAATCCGGAGCTGATTAGCGAAGGGGCCAGACTTTTTGGCAGCCAGTGTATTGTACTGGCTGTTGACGCAAAACGCATAGCTGAAAATAAGTGGGAAGTTTATGTTAATGGCGGTAGAACGCCGACCGGCCTTGACGTCATCGAATGGGTAAAACGCGCTGTCAGCCTGGGAGCTGGCGAGATACTTCTTACCAGTATGGATTGTGACGGCACGAAAAATGGCTATGACATCCCGTTAACGCGGGCTGTTTCAGAAGCTGTGCAGGTGCCAGTTATTGCTTCGGGCGGTGCTGGTGAACTGGAGCATTTCTATGATGTATTGACGGCAGGAAAAGCAGATGCTGTTTTGGCAGCATCGGTCTTTCATTACAAGAAATTCAGTATCCGGCAGGTTAAAGAATATTTACGCAGCCGGGGAGTGGAGGTAAGACTATGAAAATTGACTTTGCAAATCTGAAATTTGATGAAAAAGGCTTGATACCTGCGATTGTTCAGGATGCGAAAACCAATGCGGTTTTGATGCTGGCCTATATGAATGAAGAATCGCTGGCGAGAACCGTAGAATCGGGCTATACCTGGTTTTGGAGCCGCAGCCGTCAGGAATTATGGAATAAAGGCGCTACTTCAGGGCACATGCAGAAGGTCCTGAGCATAACTTATGACTGTGATGGAGATACATTGCTTTTGAAGGTTGAGCAGACCGGCAATGCCTGCCATACAGGCAGTTATTCCTGCTTCAACTATCCTCTGTGGAATAGTGGAGAAGGGAAAAATCTGCCTGTCATTGGTGAAGAGAATCTGCCAAGTGTTTTATCTGAATTGTATGCTGTTATTCAGGACAAGAAAGAACACGGCGGTGAAAAATCTTACACCAAGTATCTCTTTATGTCAGGCCAGGACAAAATACTGAAAAAAGTCGGCGAAGAAACTGCTGAAACCATTATTGCTTCCAAGAACAATAATAGTAAGGAAGTTGTTTACGAGATGAGCGATTTGTGGTACCATTGTCTGGTACTCTTGGCCTACCATAATATTTCACCAGGAGCATTGCTTGCTGAACTCGGTGGTCGCCGTAAGCAGGAAAACAACAGCAAATATTAAGATATATCATAATGAAATATTGTTTTATCTGGCAACAACTCCTGCTACAATAAAGTGGCAGGAGATTTTTTCTATCGTGTGGAAAGTAATAAAGGTGCGCAATTTTCTTTATTTCGAGTAAGAATTTATTGTATTCTTAATGCTTTTAAAGGAGGGCTTGCTTTGAAAAAACCAGTTTTGGTCATCGGGCATCTTAATCCTGATACGGACTCAATTTGTTCGGCTATTGCTTATGCTTATTTAAAGGAAAAACTTGGCTTTGCTGCTGTTCCCGCAAGAGCAGGAAGGTTAAATCCGGAAACTCAGTTCGTACTGGATTACTTCAACGTTCCGGCACCTATGCTTATTAATGACGTTTATCCGCGTTTAGAGGATATTAAGCTTAACGCTACGCCAAGTGTGCAGCCAGAAACGACGTTAAGGGAGGTAGGCAAGCTTTTTACTGAACAAAACCTCAGAGCCCTTCCGGTTGTGGAAAAAAGCGGCAAACTTGCAGGCATCATTGCTGTTAAGGATCTGGCAATGCGTTATTATAATGAAATGTCCATACAGGATTTGCAGGAAGCGGAAGTTGATTACAGCAGTATCCTGACCGCTTTGGATGGCAAACTTCTTTGTGGTGAATTGAATAAAAGATTTAATGGCAGAATTAAGATTGGCGCTTCAAAAGCAGAGACACTCAGTGCAGCTCTGCAAGCGCAGGATCTGGTCATCATAGGCAACCGTACAGATGCGCAGATAGCAGCCTTGCGCGTACCGGCGGCAGGCCTGATCATAACAAGGAACCATAAGGTTGAGCCAGAGGTTTTGGAACTGGCTGAAAAAATGGGAGCGGTAATTATTAACACCCCTTATGACACTTATACAGCAACCCGTTTAATTAATCAGAGTGTTTCAGTGAAATTTCTGATGACTAAGGACGTAGTGAGCTTTACGAGTGCCGATCCATTGGTAAATGTCCGCGCAAAAATGGCTGAAACTGGTTTTATCTGCTATCCGGTTCTGGAAAAAGGCAAATATATAGGGACTGTCGACCGACAAATAATCATGGATCAGCCACATAGAGAAGTAATACTGGTTGACCATAATGAGCGCAGCCAGGCTGTGGAAGGAATTGAAGAAGCACAAATTCTGGAGATTATCGATCACCACAGGCTAGGCGGCTTGACGACAGGTTCACCTATCTTTATCAGACAGGAACCTGTAGGTTCCACGGCGACCATTGTGGCACATCTGACATTCCATCGTGATGTTGAGATGACGCCGAGTATTGCCGGAATATTGCTTTCGGCGATTATTTCGGACACGTTGCTTTTCCGGTCACCGACAGCAACTAATTTTGATAAAGAAACTGCGTTCAGGCTGGCAGCAATTGCCGGGATAGAAGACGTGGAAGCTTTTGCCATGACCATTTTAAGGCAAGGAGCGGTAATTGATACCATGTCACCTGCAGAGATAGTGCGCAGTGATATCAAGGAATTTGACCTCAGCGATTACAAGGTAGCAGTTGCACAAATTAACATTATGGATCGCGAGCACGCAAAGAAAAAATATCCTGAACTGCAGGATGCCTTGCAGGCAATGAAAAAGGAAGAAGGCTATGATTTTGCTCTGCTGATGGTGACCGATATCTTGGGACGGTCGAGTGATCTGCTTGTAGCCGGAGAGCCGCAAGGCATGCTTGTGCCGGCTTTTGGACAAATAACGGATGAGGGCTTCTATTACCTGCCGGGTTATCTCTCCCGCAAGAAGCAAGTTATTCCTCCTTTGACGGAAGTTTTCCGTTAAAAGGTAACTAAGAATAAAGTGAAGGAAAAATACATTGGCGAATGGCGGTATGATATTGAAGGCAGTAAAAGACAGGAGAAAAGGAATAATCATGGTTTTGGGCGGGGCGTCCTTATGGGGAGCTTCCGGGGTGGCCGTGCAGTATTTATTTGAAGTCCAGCATCTTGACCCAACTTGGCTGGTCAGTGTCCGTATGCTTGTGGCTGGTCTCATCATGCTGATATTTCACTATCATGGCAGCGGGGATGTTTTTTCTATCTGGCGGGATGCGAGATATAGGAATCAACTGGTTATTTTTGGTATTTTTGGTATGATGGCGACCCAATACACTTATTATCTGGCCATTAATTACGGTAATGCGGCAACAGCGACGATACTGCAGTATCTGATGCCGGTCATTGTTTTGCTTTATACCGTATGGAAATTGAGACGCAGGCCTGATCATACAGAGGTCATTGCTGTTTTGCTGGCGATGTTAGGCACTTATCTTTTGATTACCAAGGGCCAGTGGGATAGGCTGGCAATTTCTGAGGAAACACTTTTTTGGGGTATTTTGTCGGCGTTTGCTATGGCCTTTTACACGATTCAACCTAAGGAACTTCTGTTAAAGTATGCCTCAACACTTGTCATCGGGTGGGCAATGGTTATCGGCGGAGGTCTTCTGACGCTTGTGCGCAGACCTTGGCCTTTTATAGGTATTTGGGACCTGCATACGTTTCTTGCTTTGGTCGCTGTGATAATTTTCGGCACGATAATCGCTTTTTATACATACCTGGAAAGCACGAAATATATTAAGCCTTCGGAGGTTGGTGCGTTGGCCTCAGTGGAGCCGCTTTCTTCCGTTGTGCTGTCGGTGCTTATTTTAAACGTTGAATTTGGTATTCCTGACAGTATTGGTGTAGCGTGTATATTGGGAACTGTCTTCCTGCTCTCAAGGCAGAAATAAATAAACCGTGATTCTTTTTGATAAGAATCACGGTTTATTTTTAATCTCACATTTTCTTTAAGTCGTTTATTAAATTATTAACTTGTTCTTCCGAAGTTGCCCAGCTGGTACAGAAGCGTACAGCACGTGTTCCATTGTCAAAGACTTCCCAGGAACCGATGCCATATTTCTTGGTAAGTGTTTCGTACATTTTTTCTGTCAGAATAGGAAATTGCTGATTGGTAAAAGATTCAGCAACGACCGGCAAACCTTTCTCTTCAAATGCTTTCTTCAGGAGCATTGCCATGTTGATGCCGTGTCGGCAGATTGTTTCATAGAGGTTGTCAGTAAAAAGGGTCTGGAACTGTAATCCCAGCAGGCGACCCTTGGCCAATACTGCACCGCTTTGCTTCATGATAGAGATAAAGTCAGGTTTTAAGGCTGGGTTCAAAATGACGGCTGCTTCGCCGAACAGCGCACCGCATTTAGTGCCGCCTATGTAGAAGACGTCGCATAGTCTGGCAATATCTTTTATTGTAAGGTCGGTACCTGGTGAAGTAAGCCCGTAGCCAAGGCGTGCTCCATCAAGAAATAGGTATAAACCATATTTTTTACAGGCAGCAGAAAGTTCTTCGAGTTCTTTTTTTGTATAGAGGGTGCCAACCTCGGAAGGATGGGAGATATAAACCATCTTAGGCTGTACCCAATGTTCGCGTTTGGGGTCGTTCAAATAGATCAGATAGTTTTCTTCAATCTGATGTGCCGTCAGCTTACCGTCAGCAGTTGGTAGTTCCAATACTTTGTGGCCAGTGTGTTCGATGGCACCGGCTTCGTGCGTGTTGATGTGACCAAGAAAAGAGGAATAAACGCCCTGAAAAGGTCTGAGCGCTGCGCTGATGATCGTGAAGTTTGTCTGAGTACCGCCGATAAAAAGATGAACATCGGCATCTTCACGGCCACAGGCAGTTTTAATAAGTGCTTTGGCATTGGCACAGTATTGGTCGCTGCCATAAACATCAGTCTGTTCCATGTTTGTTTCCAGCAGTTTTTGCATAATAAGCGGATGAGCGCCTTCAGAGTAGTCATTTGTAAAATAATACATACAATTACTCCTTTTTATAATTACTTATTTTCTTTCCTTGCTCTGATTACTTCAATAATAATAGGCAATATGGAGAAGATAATTATACCCAAAGTTACATGTGAAAAGTTATTTTTAACAAAAGACATGTTACCGAAGAAATAGCCTGTGCCGATGAAGAGTGTTACCCATGCTATAGCGCCG
>JAAYVM010000107.1 GCA_012517145.1 Acholeplasmataceae bacterium | reverse complement strand
TGTACCACAATCATGTCGGCACCAGCTTTGGCAAAATCATCAATATAATTTTCCGGATTGTTTACCATTAAATGGCAATCAAAAAATAATTTTGTGACAGGTCTTATCTTTTGAACCACGGGGGCTCCAAAAGTAAGATTTGGAACAAAACTACCATCCATCACATCAATATGTACCCAGTCTGCGCCTGCAGCTTCTATTTTTTTTATTTCATCAGCTAAATAGGCAAAATCTGCCGACAATATTGAAGGTGCTATAAGAGTCATTTTTTCCCTTCTCTCTCTTTTTTTGTTAAAATTTCCTGCATTATGGAAGTATACGAACTATATCTGCTTGTCGCAATCTCGCCAGCTTCTACCGCTTCCTTAACGGCACACTTGGGTTCATGGGTATGCGAGCAGGTAGTAAAGCGACAGTTATGAGCATACTTTGTAAATTCACGGAAAGCTTTAGGCAAGCTATCCGCCTCGATCTCCTCCATGTTCAAATTTCCAAACCCTGGAGTATCGGCCAAATATCCACCGGCAAAAGGAATAAAATGCGCAAAACGAGTTGTATGCCGGCCTCTGCCAATTTTTTCGCTTACATTACCGGTAACAAGATCCAAGCTAGGATCGATGGCATTTAAAGTTGAAGATTTGCCAACGCCGGACGGGCCAGCAAAAACTGTCAGTTTTTCGCTAACTTCGGCTCTAAGTTCTTCTATGCCGATTCCTGCTTTGGCAGATACAGGGAATACCTTGTAGCCGATTTTTTCATACAGCGCACGACATTTTTCCACTAGTCCAACAGGCGCAATATCCACTTTTGTCAGGCATATTATGCCTGGTATCCTTGCTATTTCAGCCAGTGCCAGCAACTTATCCGTAATAAGAAAACTAAAATCAGGATTAGAACAGGAAACGGTTACGACCACCAAGTCAATATTAGCAACAGTTGGCCGCAGTAAAAAATTCTTGCGCGGTAGTATATCTGTAATCATTCCTTCAGAACCACTGACTTCAAACTTCACATAGTCACCTGTACAAAGAGAGAAGCGACTCTGCTTCATTTTACCTTTGACTTTGCAAGTTATAATTTCATGCGTGGCCGTTTCAACATAATAATACCCCATATAATTTTTTACTATTCTACCCTGATTAATAATCACAGGCTTCTTTCCTCCACTAACTTATCATTACTATAAAATTGCACCCTTATATTACCAGTACCCTCAATTTGTTGTCTTAACCTCACGCCAGGCTTATGAGTGTTGTTATAAACAACGCGACTGCCAGCATCATCAATCACAACAATTTTTATCTCCTGATGGTCGCTCCCCGCCGGAACTATAAATTCAACATATTGAGATTGCTGCGGTTTTGTACTCTCTACATTCTTGGACACAGTAATATCTACAACCGTACCCACATTAACTACTTCTTTTGAAGCAGGATTCATTCCAATAACCGTATTATCTGGTTCCTTGCTGACGACAGTATTAACTTTACCTAAAACAAGTCCCAAGTCATTAAGTTTATTCTTGGCAGAAGTACTGCTCAAACCTACTAAATCAGGAAGCACGACCTGATTGCTCTTAATATTAATGACAACGTCTAATTTTGTTCCTATTGGCAGCTTTGCAGGCGGGGCAACACTTTGTTCCAGGATAGTTTCTTCCGGAGCGCCACTGACATATTTATAAGACACTCGCCCAAGTTCGAAACGAGAGGCTTTCAGCATTGCTTTTGCTTCTGTGAGTCTCTTACCCTTCAAATTAGGAACATCGCCAAGTTCTACGCCTTTGCTGACCACGAGGGTAATTTTACGCCCTTCTTTAACCATACGTTTTGCACCCGGATTTTGTGAAATAACGGTTCCAGGAGCAACTTTGATATTATATTCTTCGTCAATTGTATATCCTAGTTTTGCCTGCGACAATATATTCTGTGCTTCAACGACGGTTTTTCCTGTTACGTCCGGAACTTCAACTTCCGGTCCGCCTATAACACCAAAGGAAAACAAACCTATTATCAGGAACGATGCTGCCACAACAGCACCAATGAGCCAACGCTTTATGCGTTTTTTCCTTTCCAGTTTATCATCAGTGTCATCCTCATTATGGGGTGGTAATTGGTCAGCGTAAGCTGTTCTGTCAATTCTTATTGTTTCCTCAAGAGAAGTATTTGCAACGGTCGGACTATTGTCTGCGATAAATACCCTGTCTTTTTCATTATATACTATGTTCCCGCTCAAAACATCGGCAGCATATTCAAGATCCTGCAAAAATTCATCAGCGGTAGAATAACGCTCTTCTTTGTCTTTCGCTAAAGCTTTAGCAACTATTTTCTCCAAAACCAAAGGTACTTCAGAATTAATTTCCCTGACCAACGGCATTCTTTCTCTAACATGCATTAAAGCAACAGCAACAGGAGTCTCAGCCGTATAAGGCAAACAACCGGTCAGCATTTCAAAAAGCAAAATACCTAATGAATATAAATCCGACTGAGCAGAAACCTTCTCTCCCCTTACTTGTTCCGGGGAAAGATAATGCACGGAACCAACTACCGACGCGGTATAGGTCATCGTTGCAGTAGTTATTGCCCTCGCAATACCAAAATCAGCAACCTTAGGATTATTATTCTCGTCGAGCAAAATATTATGAGGCTTTATATCGCAATGAATAATTCCCCTGCTATGCGCATGTTTCAGGGCAGAAGCAATACCATGTGCTATTATTACCGCTGTCATTGGGTCCAATGCGCCAACTTCTGAAATGAATTCCTTTAGGGTTCTGCCTTTGACATACTCCATTATTATGTAATAGGAATCGTCGTCTCTGCCAACATCATAAACATTGACGATATTTGGATGGATAAGACGTGCAGCCGACTGCGCCTCCTGTCTGAAACGTGAAACAAACCCTTCATCATCTGTGTATTGGGCCCGCAGAATTTTAACAGCCACTTCTCTGTTTAGAAAGGTATCAAAGGCCTTATATACTTCAGCCATGCCACCTGTACCAATCGACTCTAATATCTGATAACGATTACCTATAATTTTTTGTTCCATAAATATTAATCCTCCAAATCAAGGATAATGAAAGATATGTTATCCTTGCCGCCTGCAGCCAAAGCCTTACTCATTAAAGTATCAGCAGCAAACGTCAGGCTTGAATCCTGCAAAATGTTTTCGATTTCTTCTTCACTAACCATATTGGTTAAACCATCCGAGCTTAAAAGCATCCTCTTTGCTCCGCTTGTAAGAAATTCAAAGGAATCAACCTCAACATATGGTTCTGCTCCAACCGCTCGCATAATAATATTCTTATGCAAATGATTTGCAGCTTCCTCCGGGCTTATTTCTTTATTTCTTACTAATTCTGCCACATATGAATGATCTCTGGTTATTTTTTTAAGTCCATTACTCTGTAACAAATAAACTCTGCTGTCGCCAACATGCGCAACACATGCTCTTTCATCACCGAGAAGATAAACAGCCGTTAGTGTTGTACCCATACCCCTGAGTTGAAGATTTTCTTGCGCCATCTTCCAAATACGGCTGCTAACCTCCTGAACCTTCTTGCTCAAAAATGGCAAAATATTTTTATCATCTACATTCGAAAAATCAGTCGCAGCTAAGTAGTTAACGGCTTCTGAGCTTGCAGTTTCACCGCCCTGGTGGCCGCCCATGCCGTCAGCTATTACAAACAAATTAGGCAGCTTTACCAGAATGCTATCTTCATTGTTGTCACGTACAAGTCCCTTATTTGTTCTGCTAACAACAAACAAGTCAATCACCTCACAAGTTAAGAGTTTTTACCAATAAACTTAGACCGCAGCTGACCGCAAGCAGCATCAATATCTTTGCCCATTTCTCTTCTGACGGTAGCATTGATATTATTCTTTTTCAAAACCTGCAGAAATCTCTCCACTGTATGAGGCGAAGGCCTTTTAAATCCTTTTTCTTCAACAGGATTGGCAGGAATCAGGTTTACAGAGGAGTTTTTAAAGCGCAGCGCATTACTGAGTAATTCCGCGTCAAGCAAGGTGTCATTCTTATTAGCTATCAGAATATATTCATAAGTAACTTGTCTGCCTGTCGCTTTTGCATAGGCATCAGCTGCCTTGATAACTTCTAAGAATGGGTAAGTTTTGTTGATTGGCATAAGCTCACTTCTCATATCATCTCTTGCCGAATGTAGAGAAATTGCCAAATTAATCGGCAGTTTTTTTATAACAAGCTTTTCAATTCCAGGAATAATACCGCAGGTAGAAATAGTCATATTTCGATAACTCATGTTCAAGGTCGTCTCCATATGCAAAAATTCCAAAGCACCCAGAACTGCATCAAAGTTCAACAACGGCTCACCTGAACCCATTACAACAACACGACTGACAAAACCACCGCTAGGAAGTAAGTGCTGATTAAAATAATACACCTGAAGTAAAATTTCGGCCTGCGATAAATTTCTGACAAAACCAGTCAAGCCACTGGCGCAAAAAGCACAGCCCATATTGCAGCCCACTTGACTTGAAATGCAAACGCTAAATCCGTAATCATGTGACATTAATACTGTTTCAATTGAATTGCCATCAGGCAATTCAATCAATACCTTACGCGTCAATTTGTCAGAGGATATTTGTTCTCTTAAAATTTTGATATTCGCAGGTAATATTGTGAAATTTTCTTCCAGAAGATTTATATCATCTTTAGAAATATTCTTCATTTTGCTAAATTCAAAGACGGATTTCTTGTAAATCCACTCAAATACTTGTTTTGCTCTGAATTTTTTAAATCCATATGTACCGAGCAAATCCTGTAAAGCTTCAAGACTTAAACCAAAAACATCTTTCTTTTCCATATTTTCCCTATCTTTCATGCCTTATGCTTCAAGGCACAAATGTAAAATCCGTCTATACCATCTTTTTGCGGCAAAATTTGCAAGTCTTTAATTGTCTCACCGGTTTTAGGATGAGCAAAACCTGCCAATTCATATTGTTTGTTTAATTTCAGAAAGGTCTGAACTACACCGAAATTTTCAGCAGATTCCAGTGTACACGTACTGTATACCAATCTGCCTCCAGTTTTTAAATATCGTGCTGCGTTATTCAATATTGCCAGCTGCAGTTCAGGAAACTCTTTAAGCCCTGCCTCTGTCTTGGTCCATCGGGCTTCAGCACGTCTTCTTAAAACCCCTAAGCCAGAACAAGGAGCGTCGACAAGGACACAATCAGCTGATTCGTTCCAAGCTTCCACATTATCAGCAGCATCTTTAATTTCTGCCTTTATTATTTCAATGCCTAAACGTTCCGCATTTTCTTTGATCAAGCTAATTTTATGGGCATGAATATCAGTTGCAATTATTTCCCCTCTATTTTCCATCAACTGCGCCAGATCGGTAGTTTTTCCCCCCGGTGCCGCACAAACATCTATTACTCGCTGTCCTGGCTTTGGTTCTAATACATCTGCAACAAGCATCGAACTCTCATCCTGCACATAAAAACACTTATTATATTTTTTAAACAAAAGCTCCAAAGAAGGCAACTTGTCACAAACAATACCATCTTTGCTCCACTCGGAGGCACGCACCATAAAATCATCATCTGCCAGTTTTTTTAGCAGTTCATCTCTGCTGATTACCAGAGTATTAACGCGTATGGTCAAAGGCGGAACCTGATTATTAAAACAGCATAATTTTTCTGTTTCTTCAAAACCATAATCACGTATCCATCTTTTTATGAGCCATTCAGGATGCTGTAATTTCAATGATAAATGTAACAACTCGTTTTCTTCCATTGAAGGATAGACAAGTTTTTCTTTATTACGTACACAGTTTCTTAAAACCGCATTAACAAATTTTACAGTGCCAATATGTCCAAACTTTTTTGCCAGATTAACCGCTTCATTACAAGCAGCAGAAGCTGGTATGCGTTCCAGAAAATAAATCTGGAAAACACCCAGCCGCAAAATATTCAATATAATTGGACTTATTTTATTTAGGGAGCGAGAAATATTTTGTTCCAATATCCAATCCAGCGTTCCCTTGGCCTTTATACTTCCATATACCAACTCAGTAACAAACCTTCGATCCAGATCACTTACCTTGTTAGTCGAAAATGCCTTATTTAAAGCTATATTAGAATAGGCACCGTTGCTGAAAACTTTGTCAATCACACGCAATGCAATTAGTCTGGCATTGATAGGTACACTTTTCTCAGGCATAGGCGAGCTAGTTTTTTTGCTCATTTTTATCCTCGTTCTTCAAAAAATATTTAATAGTATCTTCTACCTTGCTTATATCAACTCTCGTATTAAAACACGGCCCAAAAGGACGTTCATTCAGCACGCCAATTACCGGCAGAGGGAAAACATCCTGAATGCCGCTTGTCAGATCACGCTCACACGCAACTGCAATAATCGCCCTTGGTCTGATGTTTTTGACGAATTGTCTTGCCAGTGTCCCACCGGTTGCGACCACCATATTAACACCATATTTGTCTGCCAGATCCAAAAGAAGTCCAACGCTGCATCTTCCGCACCTGCGGCAATTCTTTATATCTCTGGTAATTTTATGGGGACAGGTGTCTAATTGAATACAATGTGGAGTCAAAATCAGTATTTTACTGGCCGGTACCTTTATCGCCTGATTACGGACAAGATGATTGCTTACTTCAATAAATGATTGCTCAATCTTTATTCTTGGTATGTTGAATATTCTCCCGAGAAAAACTGCCAATGGGAATAACAAATTAATGGCGTTCCAAGCCCAACCGTGTAAAAGCGTAATAACCGGAACCCCAAGAATTGCCAGCACTATACCAAAAACGCCAGCGAGAAAAGCTACTATGACCAAAATACCAAACAGACCTACTACTATCGGCAGATATTGATTAATTCCAGCTAATCCAGGTGATGAGACACGCCATAGCAGGTATGCAAATACCCCTGCAAAAATAATCACCAAGGATGCAAGGGTAATAAAAACACGTTTTTTTGGTTTAAACACTATTTCTACCATTTTTTATACCTCTATTGGAAGTATCTCCCCCAATTTAATTTTATACCCATTGCAAAACACGTCAGCGCTCATTTTTTTCTTTGACTCAGGTTGAACTTCAAGCACTTCCAGACAACCTTTACCGCATGCCACCAAGAAACCACCCTTGGTAAATTCAATAATAGTCCCTGGGAGCACACCGAAATATTCTTTCTCAGCAACTCGTGTCTGCCAGATTTTCAAATTTCTGCCATCAGGAAGAAATGAATGCGCGCCAGGCCAGGGATTCAATCCCCTGACTTTATTATGTATTTCCTTTGCAGTAGAGCTCCAAACTATCTTTTCAATTTTTTTATCAAGCAAGGATGCATAAGTTGCTTCATCATTATTTTGCGGTATAGGTTTAATTGTTCCTCTTTCAAGTCCTTCGACAACATCAATCAACAATTTTGCACCGGCAATTTTCAACTGATCGTGCAGGCACCCCATTGTCATGTCATCACTGATCTCAATAACCGATTTAGACAACATTGCTCCAGTATCCATGCCTTCATCCATCATCATAATTGTCACGCCGGTTTCTTTTTCCCCATTCATGATTGCATAGTGAATGGGGGCTGCCCCCCTATATTTTGGCAACAATGAAGCATGAACATTTATACAGCCATACTTCGGCATCTGAAGAATATCTTTGGGAAGAAACTGTCCAAAAGCTACTACAACAATTAATTCGGGTTTCAGAGCTCTCAGTTCCTCAATAAATTCTTTGTTACGAATCTTTGCTGGTTGCAATACAGGTAAACACTTTGTCATTGCATATTCTTTTACCGCTGTCATCAGTACTTTTTGTCCGCGTCCTTTTGGTCTATCAGGCTGCGTGATAACAGCAACAACTTCATGATGAGAATTCTCTGCCAACTCTTTCAAACTGTCAACAGCAAATTCCGGCGAGCCCATAAAAACTATTCGCATATATTCTCCTTCTATTCTTTCGGTCTTAACGAATTGGCCTTATCGATAAAAAGTATACCATCCAAATGGTCCAATTCATGCTGTACGGCAATAGCCAAAAGCTCCGTAGCATCTAAAACTATGGGTTTGCCATTTCTATCCTGATATTTGACTCGTACGGATTTAGCACGTTCAACTTCACCGTCAAAATTAGGCACACTGAGGCAGCCCTCAATATTAACACAAGAGCCTTCTTTGCTAATTATTTCCGGGTTAATCAACTCCATAATACCATCGCCAACATCAATTACTACGATTCTGACAGAAACGCCAATCTGAGGAGCTGCCAAACCAACTCCGTCAGCCTTATACATTGTATCTGCCATATCGCTTAGTAAACGCTTTATTCTCTTATCTATTTTCGTTACTTTTGACGCAACCTGTCTAAGCACAGGATTGCCAGCAGTCTTTATATCTAAAACAGTCATAATGCCTCCATAAAACTTAATTATCCAGTAAATTATAACACAAGTCGCGATTTGGGAAAACAGTAGTTAGTCTTTTTAAATAACACTGATTGGGTCAACATCAAAATAAACATTTTTCATTTCTTTAAATTCAGAACTTCCCAAAGCTTTTTTGACAATACTCATATGTGTACTTTTTATCAATATATTAATCCTGTATAAATCTCTTACCTTTTCAACTATGCCGGGAAACGGGCCCATAACAGTTATATCATTTTTGGAATCTTCTATACCAATCGCCTGTAAAAAATTAACAATTCTCTGTGCCACAACATTACCATTATTTTGGCTACGATCGACAACTGTTATCTTAAGAAGCTGGGAGAAAGGCGGATATAATAATTCTTCCCTCACCAGAAGTTCTTCTCTTGCAAAGGCATCATAATCCTGGCTTGCAGCCAGTTTTATAATATTATTATCAGCATCATATGTTTGCAATACAACGTGCCCTTGTTTATCGCCGCGGCCAGCTCTACCTGCCGCTTGTGTTAAAAGATTAAAGGTGCGCTCACCCGCCCTGAAATCCGGTAGATTAAGCTGCGAATCTGCTGCTAGAATTCCAACCAGTGTAACATTAGTTATGTCGTGTCCCTTAGCTACCATTTGGGTTCCTAAAAGAACATTAGCCTTACCGGCTGCAAAATCATGCAATATCTCCTCATGTGCAAATTTACGTGCGGTAGAATCCTGATCCATTCTTATAATTTTTATTTCTTGGGCAAGTGCTTCTATGGCAACTTCTGCCTTTTGCGTACCGGTACCAAAATATTTGATTTTTCGGCTATGACACTTTGGGCATTCATCCGGTATCGGCAATGAATAACCACAATAATGGCAACGCAAAGCTTTGCCGGCGCTATGATATACCATCGCGACCGCACAATGAGGGCAAATAATAGACTCGCCGCAATCCCTGCACATAACAAAAGTTGAAAATCCCCGCCTGTTTAATAGCACGATTGCTTGCTCGCCGCGCTGCACTGTTTCTATGATTGCTTCTTGTAATTTATTGGAAAGAACAGACTTATTGCCAGCCTTAAGCTCCTCGCGCATATCAACAATAGATACCTTTGCAAGATCGCTTGCATTTGCACGTTTGGTTAACCGTAAATGCTGATAGCGTCCATTCGATGCATGATAATAAGAACAAACATCTGGTGTAGCACTACCAAGAAGCAGCGGAATTGAAGACATTTGAGCTCTTTTAAGTGCAATTGTTCTTGCGTGATAGCTCGGTCTTTCCTCCTGTTTATAGCTGTATTCCTGTTCCTCATCAATAATAATAAGTCCAAGATTTTGAAAAGGAGCAAAGACTGCGGAACGAACACCAATTAAAATATCAGCATAGCCTGTTCGCATTTTGTACCATACATCCGCGCGTTCACTCTGCGAAAGCTTACTATGAGCAACAGTAACTCTTTTGCCAAACCAGGCCTTAAATCTTTCAACAATTTGACCCGTCAAAGCAATTTCAGGCACCAATACCATCACTTGTTTGCCACTTGTCAACGCTTCTTCAGCAGACCTGAGATAAACTTCCGTTTTGCCGCTGCCTGTAACGCCTTGTAAAAGAAACGTAGTATGTTTACCGAACGTGACCGAGTCTTTAATTTTTGATAATGCTTCTGCTTGTTCCGGCGTCAGTATTAGATCATCTTTTTTATTGGAATGATTAAAATAACTATCACGAAAAACTCTTTTTTGATTATTTACAATCCATCCCTTTTGGCATAAAACATTTATTGTAGCTGATGAAATTTGTTTATTCAGCAGTGCATCTCTTTCCATTTCACCAAACTCGCATAAAATTTCCATAGCAACTTTTTGGGCCGGCATACGCTTCAGGTCATTCAAAACACGTCTGCCTTCATCAGAAATATTATAAACATTTATAGTCTTTTCTTTAATCTTCCTGTCAATTTCATAATCAAGCACTAGTGCCTTTTTA
>JAAYVM010000106.1 GCA_012517145.1 Acholeplasmataceae bacterium | reverse complement strand
GCTGTCGTGTATGCTCCATTAACCGTTTAGTCAGCTGCCGGTTAATGTTACGTAATTGCAACTGGAAAAAGATAATATATAAAACAAATAATATAATTAATATGCTCAAAACTCCAACTACAATTGCCAACATTTTCACCGACCTCTCATCTACTTAATTTCCGATTTTCTAAATGCACAGTACGTAACAGCAATCATTACAATTATAAATATCAAACTAACTGTGATTGCCTTAAAGATGTCTCCCGTTCCCGTATCCAATGTCACAAAAATGTAGTTACCTCCATAGGGCGTAATGGCGAAAATATGATCAAACACCTTAGAACTATTTCTTAATCCCATTAACTGTGCACAAAGAATTGCAAACCCATAATTGATTGCAATCACAAGCACTGGCTTTTTAAGTGCAAGGGCAAGTGGTACACAGACACTCAATTGTGCCATATATACGATTATCAAGGTCAACATGACAGTGAGTAGTTTCCATATCTCTGATGCGGAAAAAGCTTTACCAGACTCTGATGTCAGTAGATGTAGTAAGCCCACTGCTGCTGAACCCATGCTGAACTGGTCACCTGTGCCAAGAGCAATACCCGTTATGACGGCATAGGGAAGCAGGATGAATGCTATGGCACAGAAGAATACCACTGCCTTACTAACTATAATTTCACCCCTGCTGCTGCCATTTGCAACAGCATCGTGGATTGTTCTATTATCGAAATCACCGCAGATAAAAACACCTGCCATAACAGCTCCGAGAATGCTCATCATATTTACATCAGAGAACATAAACCCTATCCCAGTTGTACTAGCATCAATCTTACCCTGTGGTATCATATATGCCATTACCGACATGATCACTGCACTTACAGTTGTAATTCCAAATAGAATTTTAATTGCCATTGATTTGCGCAATTTAAATAAATCAGCCAAAATAAGATTATACATTCCTGCCACCTCCAACAATAGAAACAAAGTAATCTTCAAGAGTGTCACCCTCACTTGAAAAGTTTGTAACAATAATTCCGTTTTCAAATAGTACTCTTGCTACTTGTTCCTTTTCGTCTAAATAATCATACAGCTTAACAGCTTTATTTGGCATAACTTTGTAGTTAGTGGTATTCAGTTTCATTTCTAAAATGCTAACTAATTTTTCTGGCTCTGTACAGCTTATAAGAAGATGATGCTTGCAGCATTCTTCCAGTTGTGAAAGGGTTAAGGTCTGCTTGATTTCGCCTTTGTGAATGATAATATAATCAGTAGCAGTTTGATACAGCTCCGGCAGATTGTGACTTGAAATTAGGATTGCCATTTGCCGTTCCTCACATAATTTTTTTAGTAGATTTCGTATTTCAACTACGCCTAATGGGTCAAGTCCATTTATGGGTTCATCTAAAATAAGCATTTCAGGATTGCCAAGCAGAGCAACAGCAATTCCTAAACGCTGTTTCATACCAAGGGAAAAATTTTTTGCTTTCTTTTTACCAGTACCAGTAAGACTGACAAGCTCTAACACTTCATCCTCCACTTTCTTATCGGGGATACCTCTCATAATTCTATGAAGTCTGATATTTTCTCTCGCCGTCATATTAGGAACAAGGGTGGGATATTCAATCATTGAGCCAACTCTTTTTCGCTCTATCTGCAAAGCTCTTTCACCGGTATGACCAAAAAGCTCAATGCTGCCGCTGGTAGGAAAACTAAGCCCTGCGACAAGCCGCATAAGCGTAGATTTTCCGGCACCGTTTTGTCCAATTAAACCATATATTTTACCGACTTCCAAAGTTACTGATAAGTCATGTAAAACGTTAACACCGTGATAGTTTTTCGTCAGGTTGTTTGTTTTCAAAACATATTCTTTCATCTTTGACCACCTTTCCTTTCTTGATATTAGTATAAAATCCAAAGGT
>JAAYVM010000105.1 GCA_012517145.1 Acholeplasmataceae bacterium | reverse complement strand
ATAAAGATTTGCAATATTGGGCAGATAAATTTAGAGAATTAAATATCAGCGAACTTAAAGGTAAAAATTTGGCTTGTTGGTGTTCATTAAATTCACCGTGTCATGCAGACGTGCTTTTGCGTTTGTCGAATAGGTGATAACGAACAAGTGTATGCCCCGTTGGGGATTATTTAGTAGTAACTTAATTAAAAAAAATAAAGATGAATAACTTACAAAACAATCAAAAAAGCGATGCAACCCCAATGGGGTATGACACAATGTTAGGCACAGTTGCTTACGAACCTTGTGTATTAGTTGCACGTAAAGAGCAAGTTTATACTGCTGATGGAAAATTTATGTTTAGTGTATCAATGACTGAAAGAGCTAAACAACTGCTTGATAATGATGGATGGGAAAAAGACAAAGAAAGTTGGCTTGATTATAGAAAGCGTACAGAAAAAGAACGTGAAATGGAACAGCAAAAGCAGTATAAATTTGCGGCTGATTTAGCAGAATTTTTCAACAAAGCTACTGGCAATTGTGCCTAACGAATTATGGTATGAAAAGTTGCGGATTAGATGGTAAAACTTTTCAGACTACATAAAAGTAAATTAGAATTACAAACCTACGGACTGCGACACACCCGCAATTTTTTATACCATGTGTTAGCGTTTCGTGCTTTATTTCAAAACTTTAAAAACTAATTATAAAATGAAAACATCAAAGAAATTTCAAGAAGCGGTAGAGGCTTTTAATAAACTCTACAAAATTGGAACTGAATTAATCGTAGTTGATGACTTTGGAACTGAACACGTAAGAGCATTGCAAAGCGAAGCATGGATTGTAGGAACAAATCAGGCACTTGCAAGATTTGAAGGCATATCAGGCGGTTACGATATTAAACGTGTTAAACACAAAATGAAACGTAAGTCGAATGATTTAGGAATGTCTTATTTAGTTCCGTGTGATGCTCATGGCGTGGCTGTTTAGCATGAACGCTAACTTGTTTATATGTCTACCTGGTGAACAATAATTAAAAGCATAAAACGATGAAAAAATTTGAAACATTACCGCAAATTATTGAACAATTGGAAATGCTAAATTATCAAACAGCAGATGGATTGCACAAATTAGTTGATAATGCTGCATTTATTCAGTTAAAAAACAAAGGAGAAGCATGTAATTTATTGCTATCAGAAGTAATAGAGAGAATGAAATGGTTATCGAATAATTATCAGGTGCTAAATGAACAATATGTTATTTCAAAGCACGTGTTTGATGCTTTCATTCAGGAAATTGAAGCAGGGCACTTTTAAGGTTGTCGATAACTTGTTTATATGTCTACTATAACGAAATGAATATGAAAGCAATAACAATAAAACAGCCGTGGGCGTCACTGATAATCGAGCCAGACCCGGCAAATCCGGGATTTGGAATTAAGCCGATTGAAAACCGAACCTGGGAATGCCCGCCAAAGTACATCGGAAAAAGAGTACTGATTCATGCAGCAACGAAAAAATGGGGATGGATTGAAGTATTGAATTATCTGTCTGAACAATGCCGAGTGGTTTTGGCGAAACATGGATATGATGCGCAATGGTTAAAAACACTTCCAACTGGTGCCATCATAGGCAGCGTTGAAATCGTGGACTGTGCGATCAATAACTCAAGCATTTGGGCGGAAAGAACTATTATCAGACATAAAGGTTCTACTTTGCTTATTGATAGTGATAAAATGTATAACTGGGTACTTGCAAATCCAATTAAATTTCCAGAACCAATCCCAGAAAAGGGCAAATTAAGCTTTTGGGATTATCCTAACATACTTGCAGAACACGAACACAAATAAAAAGAACAAATAAAAAAATACCAAACAAAATGGAAAAAGATATAGTTAGAAAAGCATCAGGACTTCTATCTGAGATAGAAGAGCTTGACAAAATGAATGAATTTCTTTCGAATAGAAATGATTTTTATTTTGCCATAAGACAATGTTATAATAATCATGCTATTGAAATTCCGAAGAGGTATACACCAAGATTTGTAGAATTGACGAAGGAAATAATTAGCGAAATGGAAAAGGAACTGGAAGAATTGAAATAAAATGAGATATCTTATTACATACAAAGATCCGGGCGTTGAACCATTTATTACCCAGTGGTTCCATGAAGGAGTGTTTACACCAGGAATGGTTGTATATGATTTGTTGGAAAATGAGTATACAACTGATGGCAAAACATGGATAGCTATTAATGAAGATTGCTTGTAACGTAATT
>JAAYVM010000104.1 GCA_012517145.1 Acholeplasmataceae bacterium | reverse complement strand
TTTGCTGATGAACTGAACAATTTAGGCGTGCGGATTGCGAAACTGGAAGCCGCTGAGGACAACGTTAATTTCAACGGACAGATAAGGTGGCATTACGTCGACAATTACAGGAGCAGGCACGACAGCAACGATGACCACCAGCTGCGTTCGCGTATTTATATCAACGGCAAAGTTAACGAAACCTGGGACTATCACGCGATGCTGGAGAATAAGCAGGATTTGCGCACCAATGCGGAAGAGGGCAAAACCGGTTTTGAACGTGCTTATGTAACAGGGCCGCTAGGCGGCGCTAAAGTTACCGCCGGTGTTTTTGGCAATCTGATGGCAGAAGGCAATATTTATGATACAAGTTTTGATGGCATCAAGTTTGAATTCGGCGATGTCATAAAATACAGTCTTCTCTATGGTGAGGCGGATATCGAAAGAGACAATAAGATGTTTGTGGCGACAGCGTCCTACAAAGATTATGACTATGATGCAGCTATTGGCTATCACCGCATTAATTATGATGAGGGAAATCCTGCGGATAACACTATCTGGAGCGCCGGCGGCAATTATGACTTCGGGAATTATTCGTTGGGCGCCATGTATCTGAGGGCAAGCGAAAAAGATGCCAAGGGTGACCGGGATGGTTATGTCTTGACGCTGACTCATGGCAGGCTGAAAGAATGGCGTGCCCATACGTATGATATTTATGCCAAGTATTACGACCAATCTGTAAACACATATCTGGCACACACGATGAATGGCTTGGCTGGCTATATGGATGGTTTCAAAGGCTACAGTGTGGGAATGAATTATGCTGTGGCAAAAAACATCGTGTTTGGCGTGGAGTATTATGACCTGAAGGATAAGATAACAGATGAAAAGAACAGAACAATCTGGACACAGTTTATTTTTGATTTCAGTGCTGATTAAGAGGCGATAAAAGTGGAACTATATGACAAAATAATCAACAAAGAAGCGAATATAGCAGTGGTAGGTCTGGGGTATGTGGGTTTGCCGTTAGCTGTTGCTTTTGCCGATAAGGTAAACACCATCGGTTTTGACATTAATGAGGAGAAAATCGCTGATTACAAAAGCGGTATTGATCCGACCGAAGAAGTCGGAGAGGAAAAAATCAAAGCGACTGACTTGCAATTTACCTCTGAAGAAAAGGATCTGCAGAAGGCTGGTTTCATTATAGTAGCTGTACCAACGCCGGTTAATGGTGACGAAACGCCAGATTTGAATCCGGTTGTAGGCGCCAGTAAAATCGTGGGCAGGAATCTCAGTAAGGGGAGCGTCGTTGTTTTTGAGTCGACGGTTTATCCCGGGGTAACGGAAGACATCTGCATACCAATTCTGGAAAAAGAATCCGGACTGCGCTGCGGTCAGGACTTCAAAATCGGTTATTCTCCTGAAAGAATCAATCCTGGTGATAAAGTTCATCGCTTGGAAAACATTACGAAAATTGTTTCCGGCATGGATGCAGAAACACTGGAAGTAATTGCGGCAGTTTACGAGTTAATTATTGAAGCCGGAGTCTACAGGGCGGAAAGCATCAAAGTAGCCGAGGCAGCGAAGCTTGTTGAAAATTCACAGCGTGACATTAATATTGCCTTCATGAACGAATTTGCAATTGTTTGTGAACTGATGGGCATCAATACGAAAAACGTTATTGACGCGATGAACACCAAGTGGAACGCACTGGGTTTCTATCCCGGTCTGGTAGGCGGGCACTGCATTGGCATAGATCCTTATTATTTCATCTACAGAGCAAAAATGCTGGGTTATCACTCCCAGATTATTGCCGCCGGCAGGAAAATCAACAACAGCATGGGCAGTTTTGTGGCTGATGCCGTGATTAAAAGCCTGATCCAGGCTGACCTGAATGTCCGCCATGCGAATATTTACGTTTTTGGCATTACGTTCAAAGAAGATTGCCCGGATATCCGCAATTCCAGAGCCTTCGATGTTTTGAAGAGACTGGCGGAATACGGTATCCAGACAAAGGTTGTCGACCCTGCGGCAGACAAGAAGGAAGCAAAACGGGAATTCGGCATCGACCTTGTAGGTATGGAAGAAGTGCGGGAGGCAGATTGTCTGATTTTTCTGGTCGCTCATAAGCAGTTTAAAGAGCTGCGGACGGCAGAAATTGATGCTTTATATAATCAGCAGAGCACCAGCAAAAAGGTAATAATTGACGTGAAGAGCATTTTTGCGGCGGATACTTTTAAGGATCATGATTATATCTATTGGAATTTGTAATTGAGGAGGGTTGCGGCAGATGAGAAGCAAGAGAACTTTGATGTATTTGGCGGCTGGTATAGCAGCCTTGGCAATGATTGCTGCAGTTTTTGGCTATTTCTTTTCCTCCAGCCCTTTAGGCAAGGGAAGGAATAGCAAAACTAATTTGCCGTCCTTATATAATGCTGATAATGAAATAAAAGAAGCAAAAGCAAATTTGCGCAACAAACCTGAAAAAGCGCAGCTTATAACCGGTACGAACTCAGCAACAGCCGGTATTGCCATAACTTTTGATGGTCTTGCAGACGCTCCTACTATCAGGCAGATCCTGGATTTGCTGCAAAAGTATGATGTTAAGGCTGCCTTTTTTGTCGAAGGTATGCGCGCAGCTGACGAACCTGATTTAGTTGCAGAAATAACTAAGGCGGGTCATAAAGTTGAGAACTATTCGCTCTCGGGACGTAAATCTTTAGAGAAACTGCCCCAGGATGAACTCGTGCAGGATTTGTGCAGTGCACAAAAAATAATTAAGCTGACAAGCAGCTCTTCACCTGTCTTTCTGAAGACGGAGGGAACTGTCTATACGGATGATTTACTCAAGATTGCTAAAGCTTGTGGCTTAGCTGCTGCAGTAAAAACGGACAAAATGCTGAATGCCGGAAGCCTGATAAGCTATGACGCGGCAGTTGGCTATGTCAGAAATATAAAGAAAGGCAGCATCGTTTCCTTCCAGCTGGAGCGCCCTAAGGGAGAAAAGCCGCCAGCAGCAAAGCTTGAGGAACAGGTGCCTGCAAAGGATAAGCAGCCGGGTTTGAAAGAACTGAATAAGGAAGATGTTAAGGACAAAGGTCAGCAGGAAATCATCAAGACTGTCGAATTGTTTTTAAAAGCTTGCAAGAATGAGCAAGTACGCACGGTATTGCTGGAAAGTCCCAAACAACCGCTGGCGACAGCCAAGAGCTGGCAGGCAAAGTTGTTGGCTGCCCGGACTTTGCTAAAAGACAGGGTCTGGGAACTTGTTGGCTGCAAAACGGCGTATGCCGCACCAAGCCAGGAAGATCTGGAAGCTTTACGTGTGAAAAATAAAGGCAGACTGACACAGGAAATAAAGAGTATTCATACGACCGAAAAGGCCTTGAATTACAGTTTCGCCGGTATTTCCAATGACGCAGCGCTTGATGCTGTTTTGAATACGCTGGATCATCTTCACGCTAAAGCTACTTTCTTTGTTACGGAAAAAGATATCAAAAAATATCCTGGCGCTATCAGCAAAATTATTAATTCGGGCAATGAAAT
>JAAYVM010000103.1 GCA_012517145.1 Acholeplasmataceae bacterium | reverse complement strand
GCAATAGCAGCAAACATCAAAATTGCTAAAGAGGAATATTCCCGTGCATAAAAATTGGTCATTCCCATTTTAACCAACCCATCAACACTAAGATACGGAATAGAATATTTACCAAGAAAATTATAAAAGAATCCCCATATTACAGCACCTACTACCGCAAAGTTAACAGCAATAAGTATGGCCCCATTTATAAGAGGATGTGCCGTTTCCCTAAAATGCAGTTTAAACGGCCAAAAATTAAATACATATGCTTGCCAAATGGCGACAATTAAAATCCAACGAACATACATATAACCATACTGGGGAGTATACCATCTTAAGATTCCCCGCGGGTCCATAAATACATACCACAGAATATAGAACATGACGAATGAAATCATTATTCCCACAATCCCACGCGCCGGGTGTTTCAAGCGGTTCTCCATGATCCGGCTTTCAAGCCACATATGGTCTTTCAGGCTAATCATATTATTTACGCCTCCATATATCTAAGTTTTTAGTTCAACAGAATTTAAGTACATCACCGTTACCCAGGAACAACGGTTTTCTACTCTTAAACCTTGCTGTTCCTTTTACTACCGGCAAGCCTGCTTTAATCATTTTTTCTGCTGTCAAGTATCCGGTACAATGATTACAGCCAATAATTTCAATGCCATATTCAGGCAAAGCCAAAATCAAATCATCGTACTGAGGATCCCAATCTTCAAACGGAGAAATATGTAAGCCTCCTTGAACCCCAAATATTTTGCTGCCGCCCTTTATACGGTGTTTTATGTCCTCCAGGAAAGAAATAATGCCCATGTGGCAGCAGCCAGTTACTGCAACGAGGCCTTTGTCTTTGACATTAAAAACAAGGCCTTGCTCGCCTGTAACTCTGCATATTATTGCTGAATCAAAAGAAATAGACGCTGCGCCCGGGAACAGGGGGTGAACTTTCCCTGATTCTCTTACTTCCAGTTTCCCTGTATGTGGATAATCATTTTTCACTTTAGCGACTGGGAAACTGGCCCCTTTCATTAAATCGAGACCCTCTTTATAAAAACCTTTCGGAATAATGATTGGTATATCAGGGTAATGTTTTAAAACCGATTCTATACCCCAGTAATGGTCGAAATGTTCGTGGGAGATAAATAACATATCAATTTCTTTTTTATCAAGCATTTTATCAATGCCTTCTCTTGCAAAACATTCATCCATCCACTTTGTGTTCCATCCACAGTCTAACAATATCTTTTTGTGGGTCCCATCAAGAAGTTCTACATCTACTAATGTCGCATACCCGCCGCGGTTATCACCATTATAGCCTTCTTTTACCCCTTCGCTGGTCCAAGGAATAATATATTGATTAACGAGAAGTCCACCTGCTTTTTGTATATCTCCTACAGTTACAGCATTTTTAAACCAGCTTGTTTCCGATATTACCTTGCACGTCACACTCTTGCATTCTCCTATATCGAAATCGCCCACAGGTTCCGTTGGAAGAAACACATCTTTCATGACGGTTGAGGACACACCAGCCATAGCTAAATAGCCCGTAGTGCCGCCTGCAGCCAATCCTTTCAGAAAATCACGTCTGGAAAGACCCATAGCTAAACCTCCTTATGATATTATGCTGCTGTCCTTGAAAACATAAGCGCCACTATTACCTGCATCGTCAGCCAGAACAAAAAAGCGCCCAAAATCAATCCGGCGACAAAAGCCGGCCATGAAAACTTCCCGCTTTCATCAACTACCGGGACTTTTATATCGTCCATAAGATTTTTATCCCCCTTTCTACATTATTTCCCGCGGTTATCCTGCGCCTCCAATCTTATAGCAGTTATGCACCTCTACCTTTTTTACATCATCCGCTCGTCGATTATAATAACTGCCGTCTTTTCGCTGATAAGATACAGATCCTATGGTGGAATAGGTCTGCTCCCCAATCAGCTTTATTGATATTGCGCCAAACAAAGTTTCCACCAAAAAATCATAAAATGCCCGGCACAAATTCAAGCCTTTGACTTTTCTATCAACTTCACCTTTTCCTACAAGTTCATATACCTGATCGTCCTGACCAGCGTATAATCCCTCTTCAGAAAATTGTATAAACTCTGTCTGTGTAACAAAAGCACTGTTTAAAAGCATGTCCTGTTTCATGTCAAATTCAACTTCACCAATCAGAAACAATGAAGGCTGCAAAAGAGAACGTTTCAAAAGTTTCGGTATGCCTTTGCTTCTGCGCTTCACCAAATTCGTTTTGCATTCTTTACCATGTTCATGCACATGATGCCCACCTGCACAGCAAGGGCACGAATCATGCTCCTCTTTGTCGATTTCTATAATCGAATTATCAAAATAAGAGCTCATTCTTATGATCTGTTCACTGCAAGAGAAATCTTCAAAGGTATCTTCATTGGGATCCGGGTAGTATTTAAGCATAAAAGTGCTTTTTTCAAGACCATTCTCTTCATAGCAGTCCTTAAGCCTGAATTCGTACACACCAGCTGCCCCTGCAAGCCAAAAATACCATGCCGTTCTTTCTGTTTCTATGCGGCTTATATATCTCAGTTCATTTTTATTATTTTTTTCAAGCAAAAGCCAAATCGCTTGATTTAGAAGTCTGTCGATATAGTACATGCTACACTTCCTTTTTGCTGAAAATTTCCTTTGCTAATGTTAATTTATTCTTCCCTTCTATCGAAATTCCCAAATTATTAGCTGTGTCTACGAGCATATCGTAAGAAACTTCAGATAATAATGGATAGCAAGACTCAAAAGAATCAAAATATCCTGCCTTTTCTTCTTCCGCCAGCCCGGCTGTTTCTACAAACGCTTCGCCCATTTTAAAAACATATGCAGGAAATCCTTTAGTAAAAAAGTCTCTACGTTTCATACCCCTACACCCTCTCACCGTCTTCGTCTCTAGCGTCAGTATAACAAAATGAATGCCGAAAACAAGGGCCTTTTTACTACATTTTCCCACTATTGCACTAGGTATATTTTTTCCAAATTTTGTTAATTTTTACTAATAATTTTCAAACCTATTATTTAACGTTATTGTTATTCCCATCAATAAGATAGGAATATTTTTATAAATAAATTGAATTTTACTAAAATTGACTAAAATTCAATTGTTTGCATTGTTCTTTTATGTTATGTTTATAATATAATGATATAAATTAGCATCGCGAACATTTTACTTAAGCTACAAGAAGGAAGGATTATACCGCATGAGGATTTCTACAAAAGGTCGTTACGCACTGCGAGTAATGCTATATTTAGCAGAACATTATACATTGGGATATATAGCCGTAAAGGATATTGCCGAAGAAGAAACTTTGTCTCCTAAATATGTTGAACAAATTATGTCCAAATTAACAAAAGCAGGCTTGGTAGTTGCCGTAAGGGGAGCTCACGGTGGTTATAGGCTGACTAGTAGTCCATCGCATTATAGTGTTTCTCAAATCATTAAAGTTACTGAAAGTTACAAAGACTTAACACCTTGTGCACCTTCAGACGGAAGTTTTTGCCCACGTTACAATAAATGCATTTCCTCTGATGTCTGGCAGCTTGTTAAATCCACCGTAGAAGAACTGCTGGATAACCTTACCCTGACAGATCTCCTTCGTATGCAGCAGAATAAATTAGGTACCCCTAGTCTTTATCTTACTTATCTGTCTCACTTGAATAAAAAATAAACGAAGTTGGCTGAAAACTAAATAAAGAGACAAGGGGACGGTCCTAAAATGTCACGTGTAAAGTGACATTTTAGGACCGTCCCCTTGTCTCTTCTTATCTCTTTAAAGAAGAAAAATAAACGTCCTTTTTGCCTTCATTGATTTTTAGCAAATCATTTTAACCATTTTTGCATAAATTTAAAATAATTTCCAAAAGTTGTTTAAACTTCAATGGTGTTTCTAAAAAATCATTAATACCAGCCTCAACGTAAAGGCGCTTTTCTTCCTGTGTAAGTTTTTCGCCAAATCCAATCATAGGCACCGAACCTGACAATGGGTAATAACTCTGCCGAATTTTTTTTGCTGTTACTGCGCCGTCTATTTCAACTGAACACAAATTGATTAAAATGCAATCAAAGCCCTTGTCTCCGGTATTTTCAAATAACTCCAAAGCCTTAAGCCCATTCTCAGCCAAATAAACCTGTGCGCCCTTTTTTTCCAGCAACTTTCGAGCAACAAGAATGGATAATGGGTTTTTTTCAACAATCAAAATTTTCATGTCAACAATGCTTTTACAGCTTTCCTCTAAAACCTCTGCACCAGCATTTTCATTATTAGTAAGTAATAATGGTAAATCAACAGTAACAATAGTCCCATTGCCAATTTCACTGTTAACAAAAATAGTACCACCTAATTCATCAACAATTCCTTTAGAAATTGCCATACCCAATCCTGAACTTTCACTCTTACATTTACCACCTACACAACAATAAAAAGGTGTGAATATATTCTCCAAAAGTTCTGGGCTGATTCCTGGTCCATCGTCCTTCACAACAAACCTGTAAAAGCCTCTTTCATTACTTTCAGATGGTAATTCATAAACTTTCAAGATGATGTTGCCGCCTTTAGCAGTATATCTGAAAGCATTATCCAAAATGTTTGCTAAAATACGGCTAATAGCTTTTATATCGCTAAAACAGTTATCATGAAAAACCTGTTGCTCTATCATAAATTTTTGTTTTTTTGAAGTATAATATTGTTTAAATTTATTTTTTAGCCTAGACACCATATCTGTAAGCAAAAACTGGGTATTCATAATCTGCATCTTCTTACTTTCCAAATTACTTATATCCATAATGTCGTTTACAATTTCCGTTAATTGTACCACATATCTCTTAGCTTCCTCTAACTGTTCCCTGACTATTTCACTTTCGCTTTTATCAATAGCATTTCTAATACATGCTGTTATGTTTTTAAATGGCATTCTCATTTCACGACTTATAGAGGATAAATAATCTGTTCTGATAATATTTACATTAGTTGCCGCTAAAAGTGCTTCTAAAATAAGTTTTTGCTGTTCTACAAAATTAGTAATATCAACCTCAGTCCACAGAACCATGCCATAGTTTTTATCAAAATTAGCATAACGGAGCTTTTTTTTCTTTGCTGCGTTATCCGCTCCAATAACCTCTATATCGAATTCATAAATGTCACTTTCTTTTAACTTACTGCGAACATTACTTATAGCCATTTTTTCCATGATATTTTTACGTTCTTCAGCAATAATAAATGTTTTTACATATTCCTCAACTGCTTTTTCATAGCTAAAATCCCTGCCGATGAATCCTCTAAAACGCTGATCCTTTTGAGCATATAATTTAGCGGTCTCTGCAGCAAGATTGATATAGGCAATCATATCATAGTCATAATGAACAGCCGCATTAATAATCTCCTGCATCATTTTTGTTTCATTTATATCATATGTATATAAAAATGCTGTTAAATCATCATTTTGTGGATCTTTCATAAGCTGAATCGTAGAACGAGCCCACATTATATATTTACCATTTCTTGAGTAACGCCGATAATCAATTGATAGTAGAGTAATACCGGCATCATAAGATTTACTCAAATTATCCAATTTTAACAAATCCGCAAATTCTTGCCTTTTACCAAAATCAACCACTGTTGGCAAAACTCTTTCTACAAATTCTGTTGCCGGTTGCCCCGGAACAATAGTTGGTACAGGAAACCCGTGCGGATCATGGTCCACAACCGTTCCTTTAGTAACATTAAAAACAAGATATGCCATAAAGTCCAAATCAACGCGACAACGTCGCTGAAGTTCTTTTTTATATCTCTCATCAGCTAACTCACGAGCACGTTTTTGCTCTGTTATATCTGTCATATACGTAATATAGGCCGGCCTTCCGAGCCATTTCATCATGCAAACACGAACCTGCACAGTTTTATTGATAAAGGGAATATAAGTTTCTGCCTTATTGTTATCGGTATGCGATATAAAAAGCTTGCAAAAATGACATGGATGCGTACCTTTACCAAAAAATTCATAACACTTCTTACCAGTGTAACTTTTGCTGGTACAATTCATTAATTGCATAGCTGCCCTGTTCGTATAAAACAGATTATAATTTATAGCATCCACCACGTAAATCGCGGTTTCCATTCCATCTAAAATATTTCCCTGTAAACAAAAACAATTCTCTAAATCTGCCAGCATTTCCCTGTTAGCTAGTATATTCTTAATGCGCACTGAAATTGCCTTATTAGTAAAAGGTTTACAAATATAGTCATCTGCACCTATGCCAAGTATCGAATTTTCGTCAGACGTTTCTCCTTCAGAGGTTACTACAATAACAATGAGTTTTTTATAAGCCTCCTTTGAACGTACAATCTGCAAAAACTCTAACCCGCTCATCTTAGGTAATAATAGTTCTAAAAGAACGATTTTAATGTCCTTGTCTTTTTCTAATGTCTCCAATCCTTGGCAGCCATCTTCAGCTTCCAGCACATTATACTCTTGTGATAGAGAGGCCTTAAGCGCTTCTCTTCTACTCCTCACATTATCCACTATCAATAATTTTTTCCCCATCAATTTACCCCACCAAATAATAGTTTTAATTAGAATTCCAAGTAAAACTAAACAATAAGACCGCCTTAATAATTACGATAGTTTATTTATAACCAATTTTTGCTGTCAACCGTATTAAAATATGCTTTTTATAAAAAGTTGCACATTGCACAACATATTATATATGTCTTGCGTGCACCACTTATTTTTTAAAAGCACTACTGAAAAATCTGAAAATTTCTCTTCTGCCTCATTATCACTACAATGCTGATGTTAATTATCGACATATATCATTAACAAATCGAGTATAGCCTTATTGGAGACATATGTCAACGAGAAAAGACTGCGGCTAAATGCATTTTTTAGTCAAAAATATATGGGTAAAACCCACAAAGAGAGCCGCTTTTTTTCAGGCAAAGCAGAGTTCAAAGCATAATTTCTCAAACAAAAACAAAATGCATCACGAATGCCCTAACTATATCATGGCATTCGTGATGCATTTTGTTTTTAAACTTATTTACGACCGCTTAACTCGCATCCTTAACATCTATATGCGAGCATAAAGCTTATAATTATTTCAGGTTCAAGCCTCGCCCTCTTCCGGCACAATACAAATAAATCTGAATACAGTATCACCGCGATTAATCATCTGGTGAGTTGCGTTACTCGGAACATATGAAAAAGAACCCTCTTTAACATTATTCTCCTTACCATTCAAAAACAATGTTCCTTCCCCTTGCAAAAAATAGTTAATATGCGGCCACGTATGCGTATGAAGAGGCGTCTTGCCACCAGGCTCAAGTTCAAAAACTCTCATAACATATCCGTCCCATCCTTGTTCAAGCGAAATACAAACCTTCTTCCAAGCTTTTTCAGCGCCCGGGATTTGCATTTTTACCGCTTTTACTTCATCAATATGTGAAACAACCATAAAAATCCCCCTCATTAAATTTTATTTTTGACTATATGCTATTAATAAAGATAACGATAATCCAAACACAAACGAAAAATAGGAATGTCCACGATCTCCATCTTTTACAGCAGGCAAAAGATGGGCTGCCGAAAGATATATTAAAACTCCTGAAACCCACCCAAGTGCAGCTCCTAAAATTGAGCTGCTGAAAAGATTTACAGCCGGATATACTAAAAATGCTCCAATAGGAGTAGTTAAACCCGCAAAAAGAAAAGCATAAAACATTGATTTTTTGCTACTCAGACTTGCACTTACCAAAGCTGCAAAAGTAATTACTCCTTCAGCAAATTCGTGTGCTACCAGTCCTGCACCTGCAAGCAAACCTATGTATGTACTTGCGCTGAAGGTAACAGAATAAATTATGCCATCTATAAAAGAATGTATCCCGATACCGACCAATGCAGTTATACCGAAAGCTAACTCCTTGTCCTTGGTTTTATATTTAATGATTTTATTACAAAAAAACATAAAAGTAAAGCCTGCTAAAGCCGCCAAACCCGCACCTGTGTTTTTCTCCAATGCGTGCGGGAAAGCCACTGTCAGAGAAGAAGAAATTAAAGTGCCGGCAGCAAAACACATAAAGTATTCCTTAGCATTTAATGCAGCTTCTTTGTTTTTATATACAAACAAGATGCCGATGCCGTTTACTATCATCGCGGCCAGTGCAAAAATCGCAACCCACATAAACGTGCTGCATTCGAACATTTTTCTTATCCTTTCAGTGAAAATATGCGCACTTGTCTGACATGGTATCTTAATGACATAAATAGCAATAACTTTTCAATATATAAGTTATTGCGACTATATATTGATATTCTTATCTGTTCCTGGTACGAGCTTATCAATAAACAAAATGCCGTCGAGATGGTCAATTTCATGGCAAAAAGCACGCGCCAATAATCCCATGCCCTCAAGTTCTACCTGTTCGCCTTTTTCATTTAAACTGCGGATCCTTACCCAGTTGGGACGAATTACTTCCCCCACAATTCCTGGTATGCTCAAGCAACCCTCAATATCCGTTTGATTGCCTTTTTGCTCCACTATTTCGGGATTTATCAAACTGATAAGACCTGAACCTATATCAATAGTTATGACTCTTTTTGATATGCCGACCTGAGGAGCAGCCAAACCAACCCCGTTAGCATGGTACATCGTATCAGCCATATCTCTGATTAGGTCCATTATTTTCCGATTGACTTTCTTTACGTAATTGGATTTCTTACGTAAAACAGCATCCTTCTTATACTCCTTAATATTTCTTACACTCATACTTAAACTACCTCACTTATAAGTAAAAGTTGAATTGCAGCCTTTACCAATGAGTCTAGCCTGCTTTCTCAATCAACATGGTTTTCCAAATATTTTGCCACTGAAGCAAGCCAGTCAATCTCATAAAGCTCTATTTCACCTTTATCACAGGCAGTAGCAATAGCAGGATCTATCGGCAGTTTACCCAATATCTTTATATCATGAGCTGCCGCTGTCTCTTCAATATGGCTCTCACCAAAAATTTTGTATTCTTTCCCTGTATCTGGGCATTTAAAATAAGACATATTTTCTACCAACCCAATGATAGGTATATTCATCATTTCCGCCATCTTCAACGCTTTAGAGACAATCATAGAAACGAGTTCCTGTGGTGAAGTAACAACAATTATCCCATCAACGGGGATTGATTGAAATACGGTAAGGGCAACATCACCCGTTCCAGGAGGCATATCTATGAACATATAATCGACATCTCCCCAGATAACATCGGTCCAGAATTGTTTTACCGCGCCGCCGATAAGTGGTCCACGCCAAAGTACAGGGTCGGTATCATTTTCTAACAAAAGATTTATCGACATGATTTTAATCCCGGATTTGCTTTTCATTGGGAAAAGACCGAACTCGCTGCTTTCTGCCTTTCCTTTAAGAGCAAACGCCTTCGGTATCGATGGGCCGGTAACATCGGCATCAAGAATCGCCGTACTATAACCTTTCTTATTCATTGCAACTGCAAGCATAGAAGTGACTAGTGACTTACCAACGCCTCCTTTGCCGCTCACCACTCCGATTACTTTTTTGATTCTGCTAAATTCATGCGGTTTCGCGGAAAAATCCGTATTCTCCGGACTGGTTTCAGTCTTACAAGATTCACAATTATTGGAACAAGCCTGTTCACTTTTATCGGTCATTGACTCTTCCCCCTCAGCTTATTAAAAATCCTTATTTTCCATTCTTCCTCTGCCGCATCTGCTTCTTCTGCAGCTTCCACAACCCATTGGTTTTTCTATCTCACTATATAGTTGATAGTCTCCGCCCTCTATTTTTAAGATACAGCCATTTACCAACGATTCGGCGACCTTTTCGCGCGCATCAGTATATATTTTCTGAATCGTAGTCCTTGCGACCTGCATTCTTTCGCCACATTCTTCCTGCGTTAGTTTTTCAAGATCAATGAGACGAATCGTTTCATATTCCTCTACCGACATCAATATGCACTTATTATTTTCACGCTGTAATTTCAAAGGGCCATAAAGATTAATCTCCGGCAAGCAGCAAACTTTTTTCCCTTTTCTTGGTCTTGGCACTGTAAATCACCTTTTCCTAAATTATTGTAAAAATATAATATTGTGTATTAATTATATAATGTTTACAACATATGTCAAATAATAAGAGTTCTATTTAAGCCGATATGTATTGAACCCCCTATAATTCAGAACATTAATATTTTCATCACGCCCCAACATCTACATAATCCAAGCAATTCGCTGGCTGTTACGCGATTCTAAAAAACTTCTGATTTCGAACTGATTCATGGGATGCCTTTTGATAATGCTCAGAATGGCTTCGTAATCATCTTCAATTTCGCTATGAAAACCTTTTGAAACAAGGAGATCAATGGAAATCCCCCCCAACCGAGCAGCGGCTCTATTCATTGCTTCGTAGGAAAGAACTTCGACTTCAGCCTCTGCCGGCGGCCGAACGGGAGTATTAAGGTAAAGACGGTCGTATTTATTTTTTTTAAGAGCTTGCTCATATTTTGACAACGACTCTTCGTCGTCATTTATGCCGGCCATCAGCATAATTTCCAGCCAAAGCTGTCCTTCATATTCTTCCGAAAAAGCAATCAGTCCAGCATTAACCCTTTCAAAGCTGATTTGACCAAATGGCCGATTAATTTTTCTGAATGAGGCCTCATCATATGCATCCAAAGTAGGCAATACGATTTCCGCCTTGGCTGCCTCTTGTCTTAAATCGCTGTCATACAATAAAGCCCCGTTCGTAATCAAAGCCACCGGTTTACCAGTTCTCTGCTTTATTGCATCTATAAGTTCTCCCAGCCCCAAATATAGTGTCGGCTCTCCTTCACCAACGATTGTAACAACATCAAAAAATATACTTTTTTTAAAACTTCATTAAATTCCGACATGATCTTTTGAACAGGAAAAAACATTTTACGCGTATTGGTCATTATATCCGTTCGCCCCAGTTGACAGTAAATGCAGGAATAATTACAGGTCTTCTTGGGAATGGGGCTTATCCCCAAGGATATACCCAGCCTTCTGGACGGTACAGGTCCATATACGTATTTCATGTTATTCATAAAATTTTTCTCTTTCCTTTTATATAGAATTAACGCTGAATTACCATGCTTTTTCTTCAATCATACAAAAGAAGCGAGAGTTAAGTCAAATGTGCTTGAACCAAATTTACTTCTATTCAACGCATCACCCGGCTACAATGTCTAAATACAATAATTAGCAGGGATACCCCTGCTAATTATTGTATTCTTACTTTTCTTCTAATTGTTTGTTAATAAGCTCAAGTCTTTTTTCCAAAAGGTCTTTTTGTTTTGCAAGATACTCTTTATCAGAATTGCCAGCGACATTATTTACCTTAACACCGCTGAAGCCAGCTCCTTTCCTACAGCCTCTAAAACCAAGTCCTAAGCCCATTATTCCCATGCCTCTGCCAAAACCACTGGCATTAGCTCCTGTACAAACTCCAAAACCTCTTCCAGTCATAGAACCGCGACCCATAGGGCCAGTCGCGTCTTTTCTCGGCATAAAAGCCACCTCCAATTATTTTAAAATATCACAAAGGGTTGTTATTGACATATGCCCTTTATGTTTTTATTATATCTTGTTTTTAACATATGTCAATAACATCTTGGGAAAATTTTCCATACTTATATTTTCATAATACTATTTATATTTATTGACATATGTCGAAAATCATTGTATTCTTATATTCACAATTTACTTAAAGAGGTGCGCTAAACATGGATTATGCATTATACATTATTGCTCTGACACTCCTAGGTATTTCATTTTTCAAAAATAAGATGAAAACAAAACAAGCTTTGAAAAAAGCTTGGAAAGCTTTTGAAAATATTTTGCCGGAATTCCTTGTTGTAATTGCACTTGTAAGTTTCTTGCTGGCCGTTGTTGAGCCTGCTTTTATCGCTCAGGTTATAGGCAGCGAATCAGGTTGGACAGGTGTAATATTGGCGACTCTTATAGGTGCGGTTACTTTGATTCCTGGCTTTGTAGCTTTCCCAACAGCTGCTTTATTGCTGCAGGGCGGAGCAGGCTACATGCAGTTAGGAGCTTTTATCTCCACCCTCATGATGGTCGGAATTGTTACTCTGCCAATTGAGCAAAAATATTTTGGATTAAAACTGGCAATGTACAGAAATGGTTTTGCTTTTCTTTTCTCATTTTTAGTAGCATATACTATCGGAATGGTGGTACCAAATCTATGAAAAAGATTCTCTTAAGATACAAAGCTTTTGTAGCGGTAAGTTCTCTGTTCATTCTCTTACTTATTTATAACTATGCGCTTGGTCTCAAAGTATTAACTATTACGGCTTATTCCTTCAAAGAAATGTTGCTGGTGATCCCGCCCATCTTCATATTACTTGGACTACTTGATGTCTGGATTCCCAAAGAAACTATGGTGAAACATCTAGGTCCCAATTCTGGCTTTAAAGGTATCTTGCTTTCCTTCTTTCTTGGTTCAGCAGCTAGCGGGCCTCTTTATGGTGCTTTTCCTGTCGCCGCCGTCTTAATGAAAAAAGGTGCAAAATTCAGCAATATTCTTATTTTCATTGGTGCCTGGTCAACAACAAAAATCCCTATGTTCCTTTTTGAACTTACTTCCTTAGGCGCTCCTTTTGCAATAACACGCTTACTCATCAATATACCTGGTATAATCATCATCGCTTATGCTTTGGAAAAAGTATCTTCCAAGGCCGAAATAGCCGAACTCTATTCTAATGCCAAAAAATATAGCGATTAAAATAAATGAGAATATAAAATGCTAACTGCTAATACAAAATAGCTCCGAGACTTTATATAAAGTCTTGGAGCTATTTTTACGACAAAACTTGATTTAGCAGATGGCTTTTATCTCATATCCCTCATATTCTTACCATAAGGTAGGCTGAAAGCTTCCTCCTGCGGCATCTGCAAATATTTATAAGCAAGTGCAGCAGTCTCACCAATCATCTTCATACAATAAATTTTTCTGTCTTTGCCTTCCCAATCATCATATTTGCTGCTGATGCCTTCACAGGAAGAACAGCCATTTCTTTCCACAAATTCACGAACCAAAGCATTATAACGCCTGTAGTATTTATCGGCAATTTCTGAGCCTCGCACAGCAGCATCTACAGCATAAGGATCCTTACGGCCATAGACAGCGCTATTAGCCATAACTGCTGCAGAAAGTGCACCGCAAGTGGCTCCATAAAGACCAATGCCGCCGCCAAACCCTGTACACATACCTACGGCATCCTTGTTGATTTTTAAAACACCGGCCCGAATCAAAGCTTCAAAAACGCTTTCCGCACAATTAAGACCGTGTTTAAAATTTTCGATTGCATAATCACTTACCAACTTGCTCAAATCTTGATCAACCTCACTCATGATAAATCCCCTTTCTTAAATAACTGTTTTGTCAAAATGAATATTTCACATATTCTTTTTTGTATACTCATTCTCCTGCCATAATACTTTACTAGATTATGTTTATTTTTTGTATTGAGTTATATAAAAATGGTTCCTATGCTTATCAGCATGGGAACCATTTAAATTCACCTTATAATATTATTTTTTCAAAAGCGGTACTGTCAAGCTGCCTGTCGGCATTAAAATTACTTTATAATCTTTACCGACAATTTCTTCAGCTTTTGCAAGCGCTTCTTCGACAGTATCGACTGCAGCTTCGAAAAGCATGTCTTTAGCAAGCTCTTTATCAAGAGCTGTAACCAGAATATATTTAGCCTTTTTCATCAGACGCGTAACCGCAAAAGCCTTATTGGCGCCTATGGCAAAATTTTGCTCTAATTGCTCTTTGATAGCATCCGGCGAATTATACTTACGGCAAGTCTCTTCAAGAACCTTAGAACCACTGCCTTCAGCGCATTCTGCCAGCAAAATAACTACGCCGCCCTCGCGCACTGCACACCAGGCATTATCCATCGTCTTCTGCATCTGATAAACATTGATATCTTTCGGATAACCGCCGCAGCTTGCTATTACCACGTCAGCCTCCTGCGGAATCGGCACACCGTAAACTTCGTCGACAAATTTACAGGCTTCTATATGAGCCTTGTCGTAGTCACCGGCAAACATTTTTAAGAAACGGTGCTCATCATCCAAAATAGCATTAAAAAGAAAGATTGAGCGGCCCTTGGCAAAAAGCGCCACGCCTTCCATCTGGTCATCATAAACAGGATTGCCATGCAATCTGCCAAGACCAGAATGAGGATCTAACATAAAACTATGGTTAACCCTTACGGTTTCCATTGCCGCAACACCAGGCAGAATTGCTTTGCGCCCGCCGCCGTAACCGGCGAAATAATGGTGAACAATAGTTCCTGTCAAAATAACGTGATCAACATCACAAACAAGTTTGTTAATCCATACAGGCGTGCCAAAGGATGTCTTTCCGAAATATTCGAAATCATCCTGTGCTTTAGCATCACTATTGTGCATTTTGATACGGCCGGCAACTTCTTCGCCAACACCCTCGACCATTTCTTCATGTGTCATCAGTCGGTGAGTACCCAAAGCAAAGACAATTCTCATGTCTTCGTCTTTAATTCCCAGTTTGTTCAGCTCATTAACCAATACTGGCATAAAATCAAAGCTGTTGGCAACACGCGTTGGATCATTGCAGATAAAAGCCACTGTCTGTCCAGGCTTTATGATTTCATTAAGCGGCTTAGTACCGATTGGATGATAAATGGCATCAAGAACTGCGGCCTTTATATCCTGAAGTGGCTCTTTTGTCGCCATCTTTACTTCTTTGATGACGCGATCACTATCAAGCGCAAAATCCTTGTGCCCATGACCGTAGTGAAAAGAATACTTCTTCATTGCCATTTTTTCATCTCCCTTGCTAAATTACTACCATGCTAATTTTATCATAAATTACCGGCGGCAGCCATTTTTTCCCTATCTGCTTTTTCGGCAGCAGCCGCCATCATTTCCTTGGCCTTCATCAGGCGAACGAGGCTTGCCCTGTCGTTTTCTTCTAACTTCATGGTAATATATTTAATATTTTCCTCTACTTCCGGAATCATGACATACTCCAAAGCATTGACACGGCGACGGGTTTTTTCAATTTCATCAGCTAAAAGATTGCAAGTTTTTTCTACTTCTGCCAATTCCAAAAGTTTCGGCAGAAGTTCGGACAATTCCATAACCGCATTATCCAACGCGCTGGAAGTAAACGTGAAAGCATATGGAATATCAGTGCTTTCATCACTGCCAGTGTAACAAATAGTAGGAACGTTTACACTCATGACATTACGTTCGCCGACATCATAGACGGCAGCGCGGGCAGGATAAAGCAAAGCTTCAGAAATACGCAAAGCACCCATCTGTGCTTTGGCAAGGCTGAAACGGGTTGATACGGCTTCCACAGCTTTTTCAACTTCAAGGCGCAGGTCATAATTACGGCGTATAAGGATTATGAATTGGCGAACCATTTCATCTCGTTTATCTTTCAGAAGTTTATGGCCACGGACAGCAGTTGTCAAACGCTTTTTAAGGCGAGTCAACTCCATACGCGTCGGATTTACGCGTACTGCCATTGGTTATTCCCCCTCTGTATCATCAGTTTTGGCCGGGACATAATATTTTTCGATATATTCCTCGCGAATACGTTTTAGTTCCGTTTTTGGCAATATACCCAAAAGTTTCCAGCCAAGATCAAGTGTGTCTTCAATAGTACGATTCGTTTCGTAGCCTTGAGAAACATATTCCTTTTCAAACTGATCAGCAAATTTTGCGTAAAGCTTATCTACTTTGGATAAAGCTGCATCACCAAGTATCGTAGCCAGTTCTTTCGCTTCTTTGCCGCGGGCGTATGCTGCAAACAACTGATTCATAGTGTCAGCATGATCCTCACGTGTTTTTTCAGCACCAATGCCTTTATCCTTCAAACGTGAAAGCGACGGCAAAACGTCAATCGGCGGCGTAAGACCTTTCCTGTACAATTCGCGGGAAAGAATAATCTGTCCTTCTGTTATATACCCAGTCAGGTCCGGAATCGGATGTGTCTTATCATCCTCTGGCATAGAAAGAATTGGTATTTGCGTAATAGAACCTTTCTTTCCTTTGATACGACCTGCACGTTCGTACAAAGTAGCAAGGTCAGTATAGAGATAGCCAGGATAGCCACGTCTGCCCGGTACTTCTTTACGGGCTGCTGATATTTCACGCAGTGAATCAGCATAGTTTGTTATATCGGTAATAATAACGAGTACATGCATGCCAAGCTCGTAGGCAAGATACTCGGCGGCTGTAATCGCCATACGCGGTGTAGCTATACGTTCTACAGCCGGATCGTTTGCCAGGTTGATAAACATGACCGAACGCTCCAACGCACCTGTGCGGTTAAAGTCATTCATGAAATAATTTGCTTCTTCAAAAGTGATACCTACTGCGGCAAAGACAACAGCGAAACCTTCACCTGTTCCACGGACTTTTGCCTGACGAGCTATTTGCGCAGCCAGTTGGGCATGCGGCAAACCCGAACCGGAAAACACCGGCAGTTTCTGTCCGCGTACCAAAGTATTAAGGCCATCAATAGCCGAAACACCAGTTTGAATAAATTCAGCCGGATAGTCGCGAGCAGCTGGGTTTAATGGTTCACCGTTTATATCGCGATATTCATCAGGAATAATATCAGCACCGCCATCCTTCGGACGGCCCATACCGTCAAAAACACGGCCTAACATAGCCGGCGAAACGCCGAGGCGGATACCATGCCCCAAAAAACGTGCCTTAGCATCTGAAATCTTGAGGCCCTGGGAAGTCTCAAACAGTTGTACCAATGCCTTATCACCATCAATAACAAGGACTTTGCCGCTGCGGATTTCTCCATTAGCTTGCTGAATTTCAACCAGCTCGTCATATTTGACGCCTTCAACCTTTTCTACCAACATCAACGGGCCAACTACCTCGCGTATTGTTTTATAATCCTTACGCATTTAAGTCACTCCCCTCTGTCAATGCTGCGAATTCGGCGTCCATATCTTTTTTGATAGCAGCAAATTTTGTATTACATTCATTTTCAGGTGTATATTTCATGCGCCCTATTTGTTCACGAACCGGCATATCAATCAGTTTATCAAGGCTGACATGCTGCTCAATAGCGGCAAGAGCCTTTTCATACCAACCTATAATCATTTCCAGCATCTTATGCTGTTTCTCCAAGGATGTATAAGTATCTACATCATGGAAAGAGTTTTGATGCAAGAAGTCTTCACGTATGGAGCGGGCGCATTCCAGCGTGACACGATCTTTCAGGCCCAAAGCATCGACGCCGACAAGGCGGACAATCTCTTCCAATTCTGCCTCTTCCTGCAAAATCTGCATGACTTTGTTAACAAGCGACGACCAGTTAGGTGCTACTGAGGTATTATAATAAGATTTCAGACGGTCCGAGTACAAGGAATAGCTTTGCAGCCAGTCAATAGCCGGAAAATGACGACGATAAGCAAGAGATGAGCTCAGACACCAGAAAACCTTTACTATGCGCAGTGTTGCCTGTGATACTGGTTCCGAAATATCACCACCAGGAGGTGAAACTGCTCCGATAGCGGAAACCGCACCAATACGGCCGTCATGTCCTTTGCAAACAACAATGCCTGCTCTTTCATAAAACTCTGCAAGACGAGATGCAAGATAAGCAGGATAGCCTTCTTCACCAGGCATTTCCTCCAACCTGCCTGACATTTCACGCAGTGCTTCTGCCCAGCGAGAAGTTGAATCTGCCATGATTGCTACTTTGTAGCCCATGTCGCGGAAATATTCCGCAATAGTAATGCCTGTATAAATCGAAGCCTCACGTGCCGCTACTGGCATGTCAGAGGTATTAGCTATCAAAACTGTACGCTTCATCAAAGGAAGTCCCGTACGCGGGTCATTCAGTTCCGGGAATTCCATCAAAACATCCGTCATTTCATTACCGCGTTCGCCGCAGCCAACATAAATAATGATGTCTGCATCTGCCCATTTTGCCAATTGGTGCTGAATAACAGTTTTACCGGAACCAAACGGCCCAGGAACTGCGGCAACACCGCCTTTAGCAATTGGGAACAAGGCGTCAACGACTCTTTGGCCGGTAACCATCGGTTCTTCCGGCGCCAGCTTTTCAGTATACGGACGGCCTCTGCGAACAGGCCATACCTGCAGCATTGGGAATTCTGCCATGCTGCCGTCTTTCATTTCCAATCTATAAACAGGCTCAGTAATAGTAGCTTCACCTTTTAAAATCCAGGCAATAGTACCTTCCTTATCAGGAGGAACCATTATTTTGTGCAAAACCGCCGGAGTTTCCTGTACTGTCCCTATGACATCTCCTCCGACTACCTTGTCACCTACGCCAACGGTGGGATGAAATTCCCATTTCTTTTCACGATTAAGTTTCGGTACATCAATACCGCGCGAAATACGATCGCCTGCCATAGCCCGTATAACATCAAGCGGTCTTTGAATGCCGTCAAATATTCCTTCAATCAAGCCCGGCGCCAATTCTACCGAAAGAGGTACGCCGGTTGACTCTACCGGTTCACCAGGTCCCAGCCCTGCAGTTTCTTCATAAACCTGAATAGACGCTCTATCGCCTCTTAATTCAATTATCTCGCCAATAAGCCGCTTTTCGCTTACGCGGACAACGTCGTACATTTGTACGTCATCCATGCCCTCAGCAACGATCAGCGGGCCGGCTACTTTTACAATAGTTCCACTCATCAGCCACTTACCTACCCTTCCCTGAATAGAATATCTGCACCAACTGCTTTCTCAACATTCGATTTTAGTTTGTTCATTCCGATACCCAAAACTCCTGTATTCGAGGGAATCGGTATTATTGCCGGAAAGGTTGCTGTCGCGTAAATATCAATTGCGTCCTTTGCAAGTTCTGCTGCCTTTTCCGTAATATAAATTGCCGCATAACCCTGATCTGCTAGTTTGTGTATCCTTTGCTCGATTTGAGCCTCTTTTTCTTCATAAAAGACATCAAGTCCGATAGCTTTAAATATCATAACCGAACTAGGATCTCCTATTACTGCAATTTTTCTTTCCTTCATGCGATGCCGCCTTTCTTAAGCATAAAGCTCAGGCAGTTCAATTTCAAAACCTGCCCGCTTCGCCCCGAAAATTATGCGAAGAGCTTTAGCCTCAGCTTCTCTGCCCATCAAATAACCAATAATAGGTCCTAATGTGGACACATCCCATTTAACAGCCCTCAGCACATTCATCAAAGCTGTTTCCATTCTGCGTTTCAAAATTGGAACATTGCCCGTTGCAACATATTCCTCAATAGTTTGAGAGATGAGTTTTCCATTTGGACCGCGGTTTAATTTAGCTCCAAGCTGTTCCAGCGGTGTATCCATACCTTCAATAAATACAGAATGGTCAATCTCACCGCAGTCTAGAAGCATCGGCCGCAGTTTATCACTGTTCCAGTTCAGCATACGGCTGCGAATTACACTGCGTGCATTTTGAAAATCAGCCATCAGCGTAAAATACTCGCGCACAAAGCCTTCTTCTTCCCGCTTGTCCAGAACACTCTTAATATGTTTGAACATGGCGCAATCGATTTGAGCGCTGAACAGCAGTGGATCAATGCTCCGCTGCAGGTCAATCTCTATTTTATTCATAGCAATCCGATAAGCATCCGGTAACTTGTCATACTTTTTGTTATAGACACAATCTTTCAAGAAGTCCAGAGGGAAAACTCCTCCCTCTATCAGAACATCCGGTGCTTCGATTCCCATAAGCCTTGCTTTGAGAAATGTCTTAATATTATGCGTATCAACTTCCAATAAGAATAAGCTGGTCAAATCCGGGTCAGGCGTTAACTCCCACACCATCTTTCTGGACATCTGCAGTTGGGCACGTATGACATAATCTATCTCCGTATGCACAACCTGCGCCGGTGTTAAATTGCCGCCGTAACCGGTTTCCAAAAGTAAAGCCAAAGCTTCCGTAACATCCGTCGCTTCAGCAATACGCCGAAGTTGCGCTGCTGTCAGCATTCTTCTGGAAAAAACACTGATGCGCCCCACCGCGTACTCATAACTTGGATGTGGCATTTTAATTCACCTCCGCGTCAAACAGCAATGACGCTACCTCACGTTCCGATTTTCTGCGAACTTCTCTTAAAATGGTCTCAAATGAACCGTCGAAATCACTATTTTTACCAATAAGTAACACTCCACCGGCAAATTTCGCCGTTTCTTCTGCCAATGTAAGTTCACCTTTCTTGCCACTTGCGACTAAGGCAGCATTAAGCTTTGCAAGCAAGCCGTTTTTATACTTGTCGATATCGGCTAAAGGTACGCAAAGTTTCTCATTGCCAGTCTCACTAGCGTTCAAAACAGTGCTTATAATTAGTTTTTCCCATTTATCCTGTGGCAAATCAGCAAGCTTATTTTCCGCCTGCTCAAAAACTTCCTCGATGACCTTACGTTTTCTGTCAAGAGTGTTCTTGCGCGCCTCCAATTCAGCTATTAACAACTGGCGTCTCGCAATTTCAACAGCGTCTACTTCAGACTGTTCCTTGATCTCCTCAACTTTTGCCATTGCTGCATCGTTAATTTTGTTTGCTGAAGCAGTTGCTTTGATCTTGGCAGCTGCAAGCATATCAGCAACTTCTTGGGAGGCTTCCTCCTGAATTTTTAAAATAATTTTGTTTATGGCCACCATTCTTACCTCCCTCTTGATTAAAGTTTTACGCCATTAACCATAATGAAGGAAATCAACAGTGCCAATACTGCATAGGTTTCAACCATAGCGGCCATGATAATGCCCTTACCGGTTTCTTCAGGACGTTTAGCGCAAAGATAAATACCTGCTGCACATACTTTTCCCTGGTAGATACCAGAGAAGAACCCTGCAATACCTATTGGCAGGCCGGCAAAGAAAAGTGCCCATCCTTGTGCTGTAGTTAAATCTTTAATATTGCCATCAATAACTCCAATATTCAAGACAATGATGAAAGCAATCAAAAGCCCGTAAATACCTTGCGTACCAGGCAATGCCTGCAGTACAAGAACATTACCAAATTTATCCGGATCTTCAGAAACAACTCCTGAGCCAGCCTGGCCTGCGATACCAACGCCAAGTGCGGACCCGCTTCCTGCGAAACCGGCAGCTACCGCTGCTCCGGCAAATGCTAGTGCTGTACCTAAACTTAACATAATTACATTCCTCCCCAGAACTGTTTTATAAATTAATTTTATTTTGTAACATCCATATATTTCGTACGAATTGCTAACGGTACGAACGCTTTGCCGCCGGCTTCATAAAACTTACCGAAAAACTCAATATATTGCAAACGGCATGTATGTACGAAAGAACCAAGAACGTTGATCCAAATATTAAAAATATGACCGCCTATCAAAACCACAACAGCCGCAGCGACACCAATGGGGCCAGCCCCAATCAACATTTGCGCAATAGTATTGATGACTGCCGCAATAACGCCGGTTGCGAGTCCCAAAGCGAAAAGTCTTGAATAACTGAGAAGATCGCTGACGTAACTGCTGATATTGTAAAGAGAAAGTAATCCTGCAATTAATCGGGCAATGATTCCTCGCTTATCCCTGCCTCCTGTCAGCACGACAATGGCAGCACCTGCCCAAGCCATATATTTACCAACCGGATTTTCCGGCAGATAAGCCATCAGGAACAAACCTGCAAACAAAATAAGCCAGGAAACCTGATCAAATACAGCATCCCATACATGACCACGTCTGATATCTAGATAAATCTTCATAAACATACCGGAAACCAGGTGCATTGCTCCCAGGACAAAACACAACGCCAACATCTTCAATGGCTCTTTCATCGGCAGGAACAAAAGCGGTTTCCACTCCAGACCGAACCAGCCCCCAAACAGCGCACCCCATATGACAGTGGAAATGCTGCCAAAAAATACCACGGTTATCAATTTACCGGCAGTACCCTGCGGCTTAAATATCTTCAGCACGGCGAAAAGCAGGATAGTCAGAACTAATCCATAGCCGGCATCTGATAACATCATGCCGAAAAAGATAAAGTAAAACGGTGCCATCACGGTGTTAGGATCCAGCGAGCCGATCCTTGGCCTTGAATATAATTCAGTTACAGCCTCATAAGGCGCTGTAAATCTATCGTTCTTCATTACTGTAGGAGGAACTTCTCCCTTTTCCGGATCGGTAAAATCCAGATCATAGGCATTGGTTGCCTCTGCCACAGCTTTAAGGACCGCGTCTGTTTTATCTGCTCTTACCCAACCCTGCAGGCAAAAAGTTTTCTCAGTCTCTTCTCCGCTGCATTTTATGCGTTCCTGTTTAGCCGTCAACTGGTCATAATAAAGAAAAAGTTCTGACCTTCTCTTCGCAACATCCAGTGCTTCTGCTTCCAGCTCATTAGCTAAATCCTCTTTTTTAGCAGCCTCTTTTTTGGAAGCAGCAATTATTTCTCTTACTAACCCCGTGCGTTTTGGGAAAATCATATCAATGAACTCATGCGATTTCAGTATATGCCTGACCCCGGCAGCAGCAGATTTATGCGCAAAAATTATCATGGCCCTGCCTTCGGGCGCCTCTGCCAGAGCAAGAACCTCTGCGGTTAATTCATTGAGTTCTTCCGCAAACTTTTCTTTTTCTGTATCCGGCAAATATCCGGCAAACAAAGTACTTGAATCGGTATCTTTTAATTCTTCCAGTGGAACATCCAGCTCCAGCCATGGCTGTAAATGTTCCGCCTGAGCCAACAGCGTGGAAGCTTCATTACGCAAAGAGGCTATCTTTTCTGCCAAAGAATCAACTTGTTTGGATAACTCTGCACCCTCGCCAGTTTCCCTGAGGAATTTGTCATAAGCGACGGGCGTCTTTTTTGCCAGGAAAAATGGCTTACCCACATGCGCTGAAACAAATTTGATTGCACCTTTTGCAGTTTCTACTTTTGAGCTCAGGTCGTCTGCTCCCGTCGCATAAGAACCTTCGCCTTGTGAAATCAGCATGACGTTGCCATCGCGCTGCAAGTTCAGAAGTATGGCATCGCGGTCTTTTTTCAACGCATATAAAGTTACTTTTTTCATTGGAACCAACATGCTAGACCACAACCTTTTCTATAACGTACTCTACTGCCTCGGCTATCTTTTTCTTGGCTGCCAGCTCTAACTGCCTATCAGCCAGCATCCGCTCCTCCACAATCGCCTTGGCTTTGATCTTCGCCTCTGCCTCTGCAGCGGCAACGGCTTTTTTTGCCGTGCGCTGTGCCGTAGTAAGCATCGCCTCAGCCTCTCTGGACGCATTTTCTTCAGCCTCACGAATAATGTTTCTTGTCTTAACCTTTGCGTCGCGCTTTGCTTCTTCTGCTGCCTTTTCTGCTGCCTTTATTTCTTCCAATATTGACATTTTACCACCACCTTTATTCTCAGAAGATACTTGCTATCAAAAAACACAAAATACCGCTTCCACATAAAAGTGAAACCGGTACCTAAGTTTGCTCTTGTTTCAAGACCCACTTTGCATAAATTATCATAATTTCAGTCTTCCCTTCAAAGAACTATTACGAAAAAAGTTCAAAATCAGTTAGATTTAAGATGACGAAACCAGAAATGCCTTTATCTATCAACAAATTTACTATTTTAAAATAAAATAACAAGCCCAAAACTATCCGAATGCTTAATGTTTAGACATAAATCCTGTAATTCCTGCTATAAATTATTAATTTATCAAAAATATGTTACTCTTGTAAGCAAAAACAAAAAGCACTCCAAGGAGATAACAGCCGGAATGCTCTTTATCTTGTTTTATTCCAGACTTACTGTTCTGAAGTCACAGGAAGCTACTTCAAACATACGTGAAGCAATGCGTTTGCCCCTTGCCAGGTCAGCAGTAAAACAAATGGTAGTCTGGCCCGCAGCGTTTTCAGACAAAAGCCCTGCTTTGTGCAGAACCATTTGTGCATCAAGCGCAGTCTGCTCCGCAGGATCTATAACTTTTACCTTGTCGCCCATTTCCCGTTCAATCTCTTTCTTAATGAAAGGATAGTGGGTGCAGGAAAGTATAAGTGTATCAACACCGGCCGCTTTCAATGGCACGGCATATTCAGCAACTGCGGCGGCAATTTCCGTCGAGCCAAACCTCTCACCCTCAATTAAAGGCACGAATTTGGGACAAGCTTTCGGCACAACAGTAGCAGTTGAATCCAAAGCCGTAATAGCAGCTTTATGAGCACCCGAGTTAATTGTGAACTCCGTAGCAAAAACGCCGATGGTCTTATTATTGCTGCCATTTAAGACTAGTCTGGCACCCTTGGACATGCCAACAATATCAAATTCATGATTGCCCTTTAAGGTATCGACGCCCAGCACAGTAAGCGTATTGCAGGCAATAACAACAAGCTTTGTACTCTGTGTTTCAAAATAGTCCAGCATCTCGCCTACAAATTGTCTTACTTCCTTTTCGCTGCGAGGGCCGTATGGCGTACGTGCTGTATCACCCAAATATATAAAGTTTTCATGTGGCATGAGTTCCCTCAGGCACTTTAAGACGCTGAGGCCACCTACACCTGAATCCAAAACCCCTATCGGTGCGTTCTTATTCAGCAATGCACTCATCTCCTGATCATAAACCTTAATTGTAAGTTCAATTACTTGTTATTATACACCAATTTACCAACGTCTGAATAAAAAATTATCGCTTTCTGCGTAGAAGAGAAGCAAAAAGCAAGCTAAAGAAAATTGTCCAAAGGGGACGATCCCCTTTGGACAATTGCTAGCCGTTTTCTTCATTTTTATAAATATTTGACCCAGAATTTGTAGGTGCTCAGGATAATAACAACGGTCAGCACCAGATAGTCGCCAATTCCCAGCTCCTGTTTCTTCATGTTTTTATAAGTGTTGGCACCAAATCCCTTAAGCTCCATGCTAAGCGCCAAGGTATCAGATTTAGCTACGGCGCGCATTACCAATGGTTTGATCACAACAAGATAGGAATACATACGTTTGAAAACATTACCACGGTTAGAATAACCGCGGCAGGACTGCGCATCCAGCGTTGCCGAGCTATCAGTAAGAAAATCCGGTACAAAACGCAGAGCAGTGGTCAACATGAAAGCATATTCGCAAGGCATATGAAATCGTTCAACTAACGCTTGCGCAATATCTTGTATCCTCGTTGCGGCGAGCAGGCAAAGAAAGGCCATCGTCATAACCAGCATCCGCAGACCGCCAATCATAGCAACTTCGAGAGAAGATTGGAACAATAACTGCAGTAAAATCATCATACCTGTAAAAACAGTCAGCGCACCAATGGCCGCCATCGTCATACGGTCATGCTTGATGTAGAGCAAAAGTGCAAGCTCAAGTACGAGGATAAAGGAAACCGCCTGCACAGGCAGAATAAAAACCACCGCGGTAACCGCCAAGACAGTTATCAATTGGGTAAAGGCCGTTACTCTCATTATTTCTCACCTGCTTTCAAAGTAAGCTGGGCGCAAAAGTCAGCAGCATTAACAGCCGTAAGTTCGAAAGTTGCCGCCAGAGCTGCCATCGTTGGCTGCTGCAAACCCCACTCTGTCAAATCCTTCGTGCCGTTAAAAAGCTCTTCCGGCACATCGTCGAAAACGAGATTGCCGTTATGCAAGACAATAACGCGGCGGGCATACAAACGTGCAATATTCATGTCATGAGTAATCAGCACGATGGTAATGCCTTGTTCTTCGTTGATTGCCCGCAGATAATTCATCATCTGTTCTTTTTCCAGGCTGTCCTGTCCATTTGTAATTTCATCAAGAATCAGGATACGCGGTTTGAGTGCCAGCGCTGCTGCTACGCCGAGGCGACGTTTCTGACCAAAGGACAAGGTTCTTGGATAAACATCGGCAAAATCGGTAAGCCCGGTTGCCGCCAACGCTTCTTCCACCTGCTCGCGCACTTTTTCTTCGGACAGTTTTTTATTACGTGGTCCGTAAGCAACTTCATCCCAGACCGTATCGGCAAGAATCTGCAAGTCCGGATTCTGGAAAACGTAGCCAACGCGATCAGCTAGATCGGCCGGTTCTTTCTTCGCTATATTTTCACCGTCCACATAGACTTCGCCGGAGCGAGGATGCATCAGGGCCATAAAAAGCCTGCTCAAGGTTGTCTTGCCGCTGCCGTTATGGCCAAGCAAAGCCACGAATTCACCGTCTTCTATTTTGCAGTCAATATCGTTGATAACAGGCTCGCCGCGCCTGTAAGCAAAATTTACTTCTCTTGTTTCAATCACAGCTCAGCCCTCCCATACTTTTCTTTGAGTTCGACAATCGCGTCTTTAGTGTTTCTCCACATACCAAGATGGATACCGTCACGTTTCTCAAGGTTAAGCTTGACCTGCCACAGGGCCGGCAAAATTCTTCTGAGTTCCCTATCCTCGTAGGCTGCAGCCGCGGCCTCTTCAAAGGAACCAGATGCCACAACACCGCCGTCCTGCAGTACTATCATATCGGTAACATAGGGCAGTACATAATCGAGATTATGTTCAACGACTATGACAGTCATGTTATATTTTTGATGAATCTTATAAAGCAGCTTATATAAGGAAACCGAGCCTTCCGGATCCATGGCCGAAACAGGCTCATCCAACACCAATACGCGTGGATGAACAGCAAGAACAGAAGCCAGGAGCAGTCTTTGCCTTTGGCCGCCGGACAATTCATCCAGCTGATAGTTCTCTCTGCCAGGCAAACCTACATCTTCCAAGGCTTTTTTCGTAGGTTCCTCGACTTCTTCAGGTGGAAAGCCGTGATTCAAGAGGGAAAAAGAAACTTCTTCGCCGGCAGTCAGAGATACCAGCTGGCTTTCGTAATCTTCCAGCATCAGACCCAGATGCATCGCAATATCGGAAACACGCCTGCCCTTGGTATCTTCACCCAGTACTTCAACCGAGCCTGCGTAGCGGCCGCCGTAATAATAAGGGATGATCCCCGCCATAGCCTTACACATCGTAGTCTTGCCTGCACCGCTTGGTCCGAGAAGAACCGTAAAAGAACCTTCTTTGACGCTGACATTGATATCTTTTAAAACTAACTCACCGCCATTATAGGCATAGTGAAAATTTTTAAATTCAACTGCGTAGTTACTCATTTTTTCCGCGCCCCCTGGATAAAGAACAGTTTTTGTGCAGGTGCGAACAAAACCTGAGTAATGAAACCGTTCAGCACTGCGACAGTTGCCACGACCGGCAACATAGCATAAATATAAACATGCATCGGCAAACTAAGAATAAGCTTTAAAATGAAGGTGAAGACCGAACCGCTGGCCATAGTAGCCAGAAACCCTGTCAGATAAGGTCGGAAGCGGAAATTGGCAAGCCCCATTTTCAGCATCGATTTAACGACTAGCGCCGCTACAAAGGCACCTGTCAATTCACTTGCTATATTACCGAGAGGGAAAGCCGACTTCGAGGAAGGCACCAGTGTCAGACCTGCTACAAAACCGATACCCAGAGATTGTGAAAAGCTTGGATTAGTCAGGCCGATGGTAATAGAATACATGGCAATTGTCCAGTTCGGGGTCACACCGCCAATATTCGGACTAATGGTATGAAGAATAACGCCTATGGCCAACAAAAGTGCTGTTATCGCTACCCAGCGATGAGTATCCTTGGCCGGCGGCACTTCAATCAATTCAACTTCTGGTTTAAAAACTTGTTCCTCTTTCATCTTTTTCCTCCTCAATCAAAATTTTTGCAATAAAAAAAGCCCCTCATCCCTGTAGGGACGAGAAACTCTCGCGGTACCACCCTGCTTGATTACCTATAGTAATCCTGCTTACTTCGGAATACGGGCTTTAGCCGATATTCCCTTCCTTGCTAACGGGTGAAGTCTCCCGACGGCGTCTACCCCGGCTATGCCGGCTCAAACCGTATCTCTTGGGCCCATTCAAAATGCTGCCTTGCGCCGGACTCTCACTGTCACCGGCTCGCTGAAGCCTGCTTTGCAGATCTACTCTTCCCAATCATTGAATTTATCTTATAGATTAACACAAAGTTTAGCAAAAGCATCCACCTATGTCAACATTTATTTTGCACTCATTATTAGTTCTCGCAAATATTAGCTCTATATTCCGTTAAATACGCAAGGGATGAAGATGCGCCTGGCCTCTCGCACATCAGCGACCGACTGCTTGCAGGCGAATCGTCGCGTGTGGAATGTTATTCAAACAGAGTTATTTAGAACAAACAAAGAGGCAAGGATTAAAGAAGTGACGGGCTTGCTGCACATCAGCGACCGGCTGCTTGCAGGCGAATTGTCGCGTGTGGAAGCAGCCAGAGGAGCTCTTCAATCCTTACCGATAGACATCAATGTGGCATATCTCGAGATTGCCAGAGAAACACTTTGTCCCTTGGGTATTTTGCCTGACATATTTATTTTGCATTTATGATAACTATTCCTTATAATTATGGTAGGTGATGGCGATGAAACAGGGATTAGTATATAAATTTTTAATTGCTCCGTTAATCTTCCTTCTTTTGTATATCGGAACTCTGCTGCCTTTCATTGGCGAAGGATTGCGAGCCCTTCTGCAGTTTTTACCGCAGCTCCTGACTTACGTCATTTCTTTGCTGATGACAATTTTGGCGGCTGTAACAGCTTTAATTAATCATTTTCTAGCTTTTTTCTCACCCATGTTCGCAAAAATGTTCGCATCATTCAGCAATATGTTTATGCAGGCACTTAGCATTATCTTTAATACTTTTGCGCAGTTCTTCGGTTTTGTTGTTGATTTTGCGCTGAAAATAATCAACGGAATATTCTACCTGTTTGGACAGTTCTGGTCTCTGTTTGCTTCTGTCTTGATCAATTTGCTTAACTTGCTTGGTTTTTTTGCAGAAGCCATGATCGCTTTCCTGTTGCTGATTATCCAATTACTGCTATATGCTCTGCAAACTCTGCTTTCCACTTTGTTTGCCATTATCTATAAAATTATCAACATGATACCTTTATTAAGAGATGTTACCGACTACTTGCTTGATACGCCGGCCGGCCGGCTGCTGCGAGAATTTTTCGGTCTATTCTTCAATAAAGCTCATCGTTTGGAAGCAAAATATGCTTGGCAAAATTTTCTCAAAAAATTAAAAAGAAAAGGATCGTGACACTATGAAGATTTCAACGAAAGGACGCTACGCCCTTCGCTTGATGTTGGATTTAGCCGTTAATTATACCGGCGAATATATCACCATTAAAAATATTGCCAAAAGACAGGAAATCTCCGAAAAATATCTGGAACAAATTATCACCCAGCTGAGCAAAGCAGGATTTGTCAAAAGTGCCCGCGGCGCCCAAGGTGGTTATATGCTGGCCCGTACCCCGGCCGAATATACTGTCGGCGAGATCCTGCGCGTGTTGGAAGGAAGCCTGGCTCCTGTTAGCTGTCTGGAAGAGGGACATGTGACATGTGCCCGTGCCAGCGAATGTGTAACACTTGACATCTGGCTCCAGCTGGAAAAGGCAATCAACAACGTTGTAGACAACATAACTCTTGCCGACCTGGTAAAACGACATAACGCAAAAACTTCTTATACCTACGAAATATGAACATATCCTGTCGAGCAAAAAAAGCTTGACAGGTCTTTTTTTTAAGGGTAAAATTTTATCAAAAGTTAATTCCCATTATATCTATATGAATTAAGGAGAATGATATTCATGAAATTCTCACATCATACCAGGCGATGTTGACTATTATCTGCTGCCTTAACTTGCACGAATTTATTTATCGAAATCCATTATACGAAAAGAGGAAACTATTATGGCTAAAATCGTTAAAAGTTTAACTGAATTAATTGGCAATACCCCACTTTTATCACTGACCAACTATAACAAAAAACATGCGCCAAATGCGGAAATCATCGCTAAACTGGAGTACTTCAATCCAGCCGGCAGCGTGAAGGATCGCATCGGCAAGGCTTTGATTGAAGATGCCGAAAAAAAAGGTCTCCTGAAACCTGGCTCAGTCATCATTGAACCGACCAGCGGCAACACAGGCATAGGTCTTCCTTCCGTAGCGGCAGCCAAAGGTTATCGCATTATCCTGACTATGCCGGAAACAATGAGTATTGAGCGTCGCAACCTGCTCAAGGCTTACGGTGCTGAACTTGTTCTTACCGAAGGCGCAAAAGGCATGAAGGGTGCAATCGAGAAGGCTGAAGAACTTGCCAAAGAAACCCCTGATTCCTTTATCCCAGGTCAATTCGTTAATCCAGCCAATCCGGCCACCCATAGAGCAACGACCGGCCCGGAAATCTGGAGAGATACCGACGGCAAAGTTGATATCTTCGTTGGCGGCGTTGGTACCGGCGGCACTGTCACCGGTGTCGGTGAATACTTGAAATCTCAAAACCCAAATGTTAAAATTGTTGCTGTAGAGCCGGCCGACTCCCCTGTTCTTTCCAAAGGCGTTGCCGGCCCACATAGAATTCAAGGCATCGGTGCCGGTTTTGTGCCTGATACCCTGAACACCAAAATTTATGATGAAGTTGTAACTGTCGAAATCGATAACGCTTTGAACACCGTGAAGGAATTAGCCAAAAACGAAGGCCTCCTGGTAGGCATTTCCAGCGGTGCTGCCGTATATGCCGCAACCCAGCTTGCTAACCGTCCGGAAAACAAGGGCAAAGTCATTGTTGCTCTGTTGCCGGATACCGGTGAACGTTACCTTTCTGCCCCGGGCTTCATCGATTAAGGATAATCGAAAGGAACTGATTGCATGACCTTATTGACTCGTGACCAAGCATGGGAATTACTGACCAAATATAACAAGGATCCTTTTCATCTGCGCCATGCCCTTACTGTAGAAGGTATGATGCGCTACTTTGCCCGCGAACTGGGCTATGGCAAGCAGGAAGCTTTCTGGGGCAATGTCGGTTTATTGCATGACCTCGACTTCGAACTTTATCCTGAACAGCACTGTATCAAGGGTCAGGAACTGATGCGGGAAGCAGGACTCGAGGAAGACATCATCCGCGCAACTGCCAGTCATGGTTACGCAATCGCAGTCGATATCAAACCTGAGCATGAAATGGAAAAAATTCTTTATGCCTGTGATGAACTTACGGGGCTAATCGGTGCCTGTGCCTTGATGCGTCCTTCCAAAAGCGTACAGGACATGGAACTCAAATCCGTGAAGAAAAAATACAAAGCCTTGAATTTTGCCGCCGGCTGTTCGCGTCCGGTCATCGAACGTGGTGCCGAAATGCTCGGTTGGAGCTTAGACGACCTGATTACCAGAACTATTCTGGCGATGCGGGTAGATGAAGCCGCCATTAATGAATTTTGTGCAAACTTGGAACCTGCGGAGCAGGATAAATAAATATTTTGTCTAAATAGTAATTTGTAATTTTTTTCAATTACTATGAATAGCCGGGGTGAGAACGATGTTTAAACATAGAGGACTGCTCATAATCTTTCTTGGTTTAATTATCGTTTCTGCCCTCGGCTTTTTTATTCTCGCCAACAATACGCCAAAAGCGCAAAATTTTTTTACTCACAAAGATGCTGTCATAACACAGGACCAAAATATTAAAACCTTGATGGCAGCGGGCGGAAATATTGTTATTGACAGTAATATCAAGGGACATATTTTCGTTGTAGACGGTGATTTAACAATTAATGCAGACTCAAAAGTTGGCGGTCAAATTGTTGTGATCGGAGGTCAGCTTACGGTTGCACCGCAGGCAGAGATAAGACACAGGCCTTTCGTTTTTTTACTGCATGGCCATCCTTTCATCCCTTTTATTGTCGCCACGCTTTTTGGTTTGGGCGCATTCAGCCTGATTGCAATACCTTTGCTGCTCTGGCTTATCGGTTATTACTTTAAAAGATCACCGTTCTACCAACCAGCTAAGGATAAGCTTCTGGAATTACAGGAACGTTGGCCCTCCCTATTCATTATTGCTGGTTTTATTCTTAGTGTTGCGATGCTCTTCACTTTTTTAGACCTTGCGTGGGATACCTTTATTCAAGCCAGTGCTGTTTTATTTGATGATGCTTTTATCTGGCTGGTTCGCTATTATGCCAATCCTTCTCTTGATAAATTCATGTTGTTCATAACCGATATCGGCTTCGGCAAAGGTTATGCCATTATTGTCGGTACTACTATAACCGTGCTTGCTTACAGGAAACGTTGGTATGATATTTCAGCACTTGCTATTTGTATTGCCGGTGCCGGTCTGCTCAGCGTTCTCCTGAAAAACGCTTTTCATCGCATGCGCCCTGATTCCTTTTTCCTGGTGCAGGAAAACAGTTTCAGTTTTCCCAGCGGACATGCCATGGCGACCATGTGCTTTTACGGCATGCTGGCCTTTTTCCTGATGCGGGAAGTAAAGTCATGGCCGTTGCGCTTACTGATAGCAACCTTGACCTTCATCCTGAGTCTTATCATTGGTATCAGCCGCATTTATCTGGGCGTTCATTATCCGACTGATGTCGTAGCCGGTTATGCAGTCGGTTTCATGTGGCTGACCTTCTGCATTTCCTTGCTCCTACGGCAGGAAAAGAAAAAGCGGAATAACAGTTAAGCCTTTTCATTCTTTACCGGTAATAAATGCAAAAGATTTTCCCGCGACAAACGGTAGATACGCCATTCCTCAAGATGTTTAGCACCGAGAGATTCGTAAAAATCTATACTAGGTTTATTCCAATTGAGGCACCACCAGTCCAGACGTCCGCATCCGCGTTCTATAGCGATTTCTGCCAATTTGCCAAAAATCGCTTTACCATAGCCGCGACCACGATAAGCAGGTTCTATATACAAATCTTCTAAAAAAATCCCGCTTTGGCCCAAAAATGTGGAGAAATTATAGAAAAAAAGAGTAAAGCCTATCGGTCTGCCGGCAAGTTCACAAAAGATAACTTCCGCTTTTGGCTGATCAAACAACCAATCCTCCAATATGGCTTCGCTTACTGCAACTTTATCCAACAAATTTTCATAAGCCGCCAAATCTCTGATAAACTTCAAAATCAAGGGAACATCTTCTCTTACCGCAAAACGGAATTGAATTTCTGCCGCCATTTCAACACATCCTTTTGACTTAATAAAATAAAAAGCACTATCGTCACGAAGAAAACTGTTTTCTTCATTGAACGACAGTGCTTATTTTTTATAAATCTCTGCTGAGCATATCCATTACCATCATATTACTTACCACGCCAATGCCCCCCGGAACAGGAGTGAAAGCAGAGGCCTTTTCTGCTACGGCTGCATCAACATCGCCAAGCAGTTTGCCGTCGACAGCGTTGATACCAACGTCGACAATCACAACACCCTCTTTGACCATATCCTGTTTTACAAAAGAAGGAATACCGACTGCCGCCACGATAATGTCAGCCTGCCTGAGAATACCTGGCAAATCCTGCGTACGTGAATGGCAGATAGTGACGGTAGCATGTTCTTGCAATAGAAGCAGAGCGACAGGCTTACCAACTACATTGCTGCGTCCTAGAACAACAACGTGTTTGCCTTTCAGCTCGATACCGTAATGTGCCAGAGTTGCCATACAGGCACGGGGTGTACATGGTGCCCAGCGGCTGCGGCCGAGATATAATTCACCGGCGTTAAACGGATTCAAACAATCGACATCTTTCGCCGGCGCTAATAATGCTCCGACGGCGTCGCTGTTCAAATGCTTTGGCAGAGGCATCATCGGCAGTATTCCCGTGACTTTCTCGTCAGCATTCAATTCTTTTATTACTGCCTCAACTTCTTCCTGAGATGCAGTTGCCGGCAATTCAACCGTTCTCACACCTGCGCCCAGGCTTTCTGTCATTTTAATCAAACGGCTTTTATAAACATGTGAAGCCGGGTCGTCACCTACTGTAACGATTGCCAGGGTAACTTGTTTGCCGTTGGTTTTAGCTGCGGCAATTTTGGCAGCAATTCTTTCTCTGGCAGCATCAGCAACCGGCTTGCCAGACATTAGTAATGTTTCCATCCTTTTACCTCTTTTATCAGAATAGGCCGCTGATGACGCCGTCATCACTAACGTCGATTTTCTCAGCCGCCGGTACCTTCGGCAAACCAGGCATCGTCATGATATCCCCAGTCAGTACAACTACAAAACCCGCACCTGCTGAGATACGTACATTCTTAACGGTCATGGTAAAACCTTCCGGACGACCGAGCAAAGCTGGATCATCGGAGAGTGAATATTGTGTTTTGGCCATGCAGACCGGCAAGCTGCCATAGCCCATCTCTTCGTATTGTTTTAAAGCAGTTTCTGCTTCTTTCGCATAAGAAACAGCAGCAGCTCCGTAGATTTCCCGGGCAATTGTGTTGATCTTTTCCTTCAGCGTCAGGCTATCTTCATAGATAGGGGCAAAATCAGCTTTGCCGGATTCAGCCAAAGCAACGACTTCTTCGGCCAAGGCTATACCGCCTTCGCCGCCTTTGGCAAAAACATCGGATAAAGCTACATTAACGCCATGTGTTGCACAGTGGCTGCGGATTGCCTCCAACTCTTCTTCAGTATCCTGAGCGAAGATATTGATAGCAACAACCAAAGGCACGTTGAATTTTTTAATATTCTCAATGTGTTTTTCCAGATTAACAAGGCCTTTTTTTACAGCTTCGACATTAGGTTCAGCCAGGCCGGTTTTTGGTACACCGCCGTGCATTTTAAGAGCACGAACTGTGGCAACAAGTACGACAGCATCAGGTTTCAGTCCGGCATAACGGCATTTAATATCAAAAAACTTTTCAGCGCCAAGATCGGCACCGAATCCTGCCTCTGTGACAGTATAATCAGCAAGCTTCATGGCCGTTTTCGTAGCCATGACGCTGTTACAGCCATGTGCTATATTGGCAAAAGGACCGCCGTGAATTATTGCTGGTACATTCTCCAAAGTCTGCACCAGATTCGGTTTGATGGCATCTCTCAAAAGAGCCGCCATTGCCCCTTGTGCCTTGATCATGCCGGCAGTAATCGGTTCACCGGCATAAGTATACGCCACAATAATTTTGCTGAGGCGTTCTTTCAGATCTTTCAGGCTGCTGGCCAGACACAAGATAGCCATTACTTCTGATGCAACTGTGATGTCAAAGCCATCCTGGCGCGGCACACCATGTGCCTTGCCGCCAAGTCCTACAACTATGTTACGCAGCTCACGGTCATTCATGTCTACTACACGTTTCCAGACAATCCTGCGCGGATCTATATTCAGGAGATTACCCTGTTGGATATGATTGTCCAGCATAGCTGAAAGCAACATATGAGCCGACGTAATGGCATGAAAATCACCTGTAAAATGGAGGTTAATATCTTCCATCGGCACAACTTGGGAATAACCGCCGCCGGCAGCGCCGCCCTTAACGCCCATGCAAGGTCCAAGTGATGGTTCACGCAGAGCTACGATGACATCTTTGCCAATTTTGGCGAGACCTTGTGCCAAACCAACTGTCGTTGTCGATTTGCCTTCACCGGCAGGTGTCGGAGTTATAGCGGTAACCAGAATCAATTTGCCAGCTTTTTTTGCTTCTAAGCTGCGAATAAGATCCATGGACAATTTGGCCTTATAGCGCCCGTACATTTCAATATCATTCTCTGCTATGCCAAGTTTTTTTGCCACTTCGGTAATGGGGAGCATTTTTGCCTGTTGTGCAATTTCAATATCAGTTAACATAGATATCCTCCTTAAATTCCGGGGCCAGCCCTTAAATCATTATATACGAAAAAAGCCGACAATCCGGGCTCGTTTTGCCCAGACGGTCGGCTTTAATACCGGTCATACTCCATGTGGTTATCCACTTCCGTC
>JAAYVM010000102.1 GCA_012517145.1 Acholeplasmataceae bacterium | reverse complement strand
GGCGCCTGTGGCGTAATAGTAAAACATTGTTCCAAAAGTCTGGTATGTGTATGAATAGTACCCTGTGTAATCCGTCCATGGCTTTGAATATGCTTGGAAGCCAATATAGCATTTTCCAGTGTAGTCAGGATTGTTATAACTGTCAAGTTGTAGATTGGTTGTGTGTAGCCACGCTGGGGCCATGCCATAAATGTCGATTCCGTTGATTCCGCCTATTTCATTTGCCATAGAACACGTCCAAAGAAACGCAAAGTGATATACGCCTGTAGAGGTGTATTGCCCTAGTACTTCATCCCATATGTGATCTGAAAGACCGCCATTATAAACGTCAGAATAAAGCCAATAAATGTTATGTCCATAAGTGTTTGGCGATTGATATGGCTGAAGAAAGTGTGAGTCCCCTTTATAGAAAACGGTTGCCCAATCATACGGGTAAGTTGTCATATAGTTCGCAACGCTGTATACCGTGTTATAATTTGTATTGCTGCCGCAATAATTCTGTAGGTATATGTATTGATTGTTGACAGAAAAATAGTATCTTATCGAGGAGCAACCACTACTTGTTGCTTGGGCTTCGGCTGTACTCATCTGTCCACTATCGGGTGAACCGTATATTACGCTTCCGTTGAGGGTTGCATTTGCAATCGGTAGTGCTGTCATAAAAAGAATGCTTAAGAAACATATTACGGCTAGATTTATTAACATTTTTCTTACCATTTTTTTCCTCTCCTACCGTATAATGGATAGTAATTGCAAAATATTTATAAAATTTGCTATAAAATAGCGAAAATGAAACTAAAACTACTAAAATACAGCCTAACTTTCAAAATATTAAAAAGTCAATTAAAAAAGGAAAAAGCTAACGATTTTATTGGTATTACTCTTTCTTTTCGTTGCTGCGCATCATTTCCGGAATCTTGGAGCCAGCCTTAGACATTGCTTCCTTGACTACATCCATCAATTCGTCATTAACTTCCATTTCTATTGTGAGCTTTAGTTTTCCGCTTTTTTGTGGCGTTGCTGTTTCAGTCATGGAACCACCTCCTGAATTGTCGAAGCTGCTTTGGGAAAATGTTACCGACAAGACGAATTGCCTGTTTGCCTGTAAGGTCTAAATCCATGGAGATGCGGTAATGGAATTTGCCCAACCGTTTCGTGTGCGCTTTGTAACCGCAGATTTCTCCTGACTCCTTGTAACGGTGCAGCCGCTGGTTAACGTAAAACGTGATTGCAGTAGGGGCTAACGGTTCAAACACCAAAACAAGTCGAAACATAACCCGTGTCACACTTTCCATTAGCGACTCAGAAACAGACTCTTCAATCAAAACTGGCTTCCTCACAAAAAATTCAGTTCAGCACTCAAACGTTGAGAAACTGGCTACAAAACTCAAACTAGTTTGAGGGGGCGCGAATTTTTTAAGGTTGTGTGACTGTCAATATGCAACTACAAGACGGTTGGCTGTTTATGTCCCTAGAAGAAATCAGCATTCAAGTTCAAAACTGTAAAAAATGCCGACTTTGGCAAACCGCACAGCATGGCGTTCCAGGCGAAGGACCCGCTGACGCAAAAATCATGATTGTCGGGCAAAACCCGGGTGCAGAAGAAGACCAGACTGGGAGACCCTTTGTGGGCAGAGCAGGAAAATTCTTAACAAAAACCCTTGCCGAATACGGGATAAAACGTGAAGACGTCTTCATAACCAATATTGTAAAGCATACTTCTCCTGAAAACCGCAAACCCTACGATGACGAAGTCGCCGCCTGTGTGCCATACCTGAATCAGCAAATCGCCATAATCAAACCCAAAGTTGTTGTGTTGCTTGGGGCAAGCGCAAAAGAAACCCCCCGTGTGCCGGGCATTGAATATTTTGAGATTGTTCATCCCTCAGCAGCTATGAGGTTTACAAAGATGCGCGAAAAATTCCGTGCCCAAATCACAGAACTCGTAAAAAGAATCCAACAACCAAACTAAAACCGCCAACCTATTAGGGTCCAAATAGTGGTTCTATGTTAAAACCTATAGGGGTAGGCTAAAACAAGCCTAAATCATGATTATTTCATTGGTTGTCTAATGATGGTTTTTAGCTTCTCTGGTGCGACTTTGGCTGCGTTGTTTAGGTATATTTCGTGGTGTTTGCCGCTTAACTCGTGCCCTGTTTTGTGGATGTAATCGTGGATTTTGGTTACTGTTGGGCCTTCCGCTGAGTATGGGCCAACGTAGAAGATTTGTGCTGCCAATCCCTCTTTGAAGTTTTCG
>JAAYVM010000101.1 GCA_012517145.1 Acholeplasmataceae bacterium | reverse complement strand
TATGAATTTGTCAGAAAACTATCCGTACAAGGAAGTGTATGAAAAATGTCTGGTATAATAAAGATATCATCTTGAAAATCGAGTGTTGCTCTGTGGATAACTTGCAGGGTTTAATAAGTATCTTTACTCAAAAGTTGCAATCAATAATTTATTGAAAAAGATTGAAAGGTGGTGGTAAATAATGTTACAATGTGGGAGTATCAGTTTAAATTCTTCGTGAAATAGTGTTCTTTTAAGCTAATAAAAAATGCACGTGGAATTTAGGTTATAGATATTTTTTTAGAGTGGAGGTGTTGTTTTGGTTGGAAATAATAGAGATGTTAATCATGCACTGCCTATTCATTATTCTCAAAATTACTTGATTAATGCACCGCTCATAGATAGATTACTCCAACAGTCAAACATCCATTCAAATGATGAGGTACTTGATATTGGAGCAGGAAAAGGAATCATAACGAAAACATTACTTAACCGTGGTTGCAGAGTCACTGCTGTTGAGCTGGATAAAAAAAACATATTGTATCTAAAAAAACAGTTCGGCAACGAAAAACGATTTGCTTTGCTTTGTGGTGATTTTATGGAATTACCTTTACCAGAAAGGAGCTATAAGGTTTTTTCTAATATACCTTTTTTTATTACATCGGATATTCTTAACAAAATTACACAAGCAAAAAATCCGCCCCTTGATACTTATCTAATATTACAAAAACAGGCAGCAATAAAGTATTGTGGAGCAATGGAAACTACATTGAAATCTCTTTTGCTTAAACCCAAATTCAACATGATGATTATACACCAATTTTCTCGCAATGATTTTTCCCCAAAACCAAATGTCGATATTGTTTTGTTGCATATTCAAAAGCGCAAAATTGACGAATTTACCATGAGAGAATTTGAGCTATATCTTGATTTTATTTGTTATTGTTATAAAAATAATAGAACCTTTTCTAAAAGGATTTTTTCGTACAGACAATTAAAAGAACTGAGAAAAAGGCATGGAATATCAAATTATCAGACCTCTGCAATAGCGTATGAGGAATGGATAATATTATTTAAGTGCTTTTTACAGTATGTCAGTGACGAAAAGAAATCGCAAGTGATAGGTTCATACAGACAGTATTTGATACAGGAATCACTTCTGAAAAAACAATTTAGGGGAAGAAAATAGACTTGTAATATGAAACTCGCATTTAACGCAAGGCCGCCGTTTTCCTTTTGAAAAATTGGACAAACGGAGGGTGTTGCCCTTTTTTGTAGACACGGCGGTATCAAGGAGGTATCGCTGTGTTTATTTTTAACTCTCATACTCCACCTAATTTCTATTCATCAAAAAAAGCCTACACCCACCAGCGGGAAATTACGGCTTTCAATATGAACACACACATCACCAAGTAAAGGTTAATATTTCCACTTATGCCCGACTGTATTTTCAGGAATTACTTCTTCGCAGGTTTTATTGATAAAACCATATTTACCTCCACGTTTTACCGTTGCCAGGCCCTCGATCAAATTTCCGTTTTCTTCATATAATTGAGTAAACATCTTCCTGCTAGTTTTATCAATAAACCCAAATTTATCACCCCATTTTACCTTAACGATGCCTTCTGCGAATTTCTCTATGCCATCGTACTTAGCCTCAATAATCTCTCTGCCATTTTTATCAATAAACCCATACTTGTTGTCTCGTTTTACCATTGCCATACCTTCAACGAAATCTTTACTGTATTCATATTCAATGTAATCATATATTTGTTCAATAACATTTTTACCAGTTTTATCGATAAAACCCTGTTTACCATCACCGTCATTCACCATAGCTATTCCTTCACTAAAGTCCCTGACCCTCCAATAGCATGGCTGGATAAGTTCTTTGCCGCCTTCATCAATAAGACCCCAAAGTTTATCCTGGCGTACCCAGGCTAATCCTTAGGTAAAATTTCTTGTTTCACTATATTTTTGTTTATTCTTTTTATAAGGAAATTCTAAATGAAACTTGTATTCGTAATCCCGTAAAACATCATAAACTATTGCCGCACCGCCTTCAGATGCAATAAGAACTAATCCATCCTGATTATAAACAATGCAAGTTATAAATCCTTCAAATCCGCCGTTGCCCATGAACATGTGAGCAATTTCATCAGTTTTTACATCCCAAAATTTTACTGTATGAGTATTCATCCAATTGTCATCCCAAAAGTTTGCAGAATATGGTGCCTCGTCATTCATGTTATCTTCATCTTCATCATATTCGTCATTATCATCAGCATCATAATTCTGCGAGCAGTCGGCCCCACCCGTAGCAATTGTTTTGCCATCAGGACTAAACGCTACCGCTCTCACAAATTCACCATGAGCATCAAATTCAGTTACCCCTTCTCCAGTCAGTACATTCCAGACATAAACTGTTCTTTCCATACCACCACTTGCTATTGTTTTTCCGTCGGGACTAAATGATATAGATATTACAGATGCGTTATGACCATCAATCGTCCGCATTGAAAGACCGGTATTTACATTCCATATTCGCACGGTTTTGTCAGCACTTCCGCTGGCCAGCAAACAGCTATCAGGGCTAAAAGCAAGGACATTAACCGAATCTTGATGCCCTCTAAGAATATGTAAGACTTCTCCAGTAGCAACGTCCCAAATTTCTATAGTATTATCCCTGCATCCACTCGCAATAAAGTGTGCATCTTTGCTAATCGCCAAACT
>JAAYVM010000100.1 GCA_012517145.1 Acholeplasmataceae bacterium | reverse complement strand
GACAGCTAAAACAGACTTATAATACAATCAATAGATTAAAACAATCGTTTGAACATATTGGTCGTATTACTTTGGAGGTGCGGTTTTATGGATAATGCTACGCAAGAAAAATTATTTGCAGCAGCTATCCCTTTATTTGCGGAAAAGGGTTATGCGGCAGTTTCCATCAGGGAAATTGCTAAAGCAGCTGATGTTAATGTTTCTTCAATATCATATTATTTTCGTGGCAAAGAGGGTTTGTACCATGCCATAATTGAAAGTCATATTGGGGCAATTTCCAAAGCTATTTCTTCGGCAGAAGGGTTGCCGCCTGAAGAAAGATTAAGGCATTATGCCAAGGCAATTAGTGAGATACACACAAAAAAACCATATGTAATAAGGTTTGTACAAAGTGAACTGGTCAATCCAACCAGCGCAATGGATAAAATTCTGAAAAAGCATCTCTTTTCCTTTTATCGGTTTTTAAATAAGGCGATTCAGGATGGAATCGATTCCGGGATATTCAGGGATGATTTAGATGTGCATCATGCCGCTTTATCATTGGTCGGAATTATGAATTTTTACTTCATAGCCAAACCCCTTTTTCGTGACTTTTTGGATACTTCAGTAGAAGCCGATGCTGCTTACGCTGAGCAGGCTGTGAATATTTATCTGGAAGGTATAAGGAGAAAATAAAATGACTAACAAGCGCTTGATAATCATTGGTGTTGTTTTAATCTGTCTGGTCGGAGCAGCTTTATATAAGCTGTACTACAAACCGCAAAGCGGCATAACAGCAACAGGAACGATCGAAGTAACTCTGGCTGACGTGGTTCCGAAAGTCAACGGTTATATCAATGAGCTGAATATCGAGGTCGGGGACAGCGTGAAAGCCGGTCAACTAGTGGCACACATTAAACGACTGGATCTGGAGGCACAAATCAAGGCTGACGAAGCAGCGCTGGCTAAAGCGAAATCCTTGCTTATTGACCTGGAAAAAGGATCACGCTCGCAAGAAATTGAACAGGCGACTGCTAATATAGGAGTCGCACAGGCTCAATACATCAAAGCGAAGAATGATCTTGAACGTTACAGTAAACTTTATCAAGACGGCGCAATTTCAGCACAACAGCTTGATTTAGCACAGTCGAGTTATAACGTAGCTTACAACACCTTGACCGGCTATCAGGCTAAAGAAAGCCTGCTGATCGAAGGCAACAGAATTGACCAGATTGAAGCTCAGCGTGCTGAGGTAAAAAGATTGGAAGCGGTATTGACGGCCGATAAGTCGACATTGGCTGATACGGACATTGCCAGTCCGCTTAATGGCATTGTTTTGAGCAAGAACTATCAGAAGGGTGAATATGCTAATGTTGGTTCGGCTATCGCAACTATTGGTGATTTGAATGACTGCTGGATCAAGGTCTATATTCCATCTGACAAGTTAGGACTTATAAAATTCGGTCAGGCTGTTGATGTTAAGATTGACGCCTATCCCGAACGCGTATTTTCAGGCACAATTAAAGAAATCAGTCAAAAAGCAGAATTTACGCCCAGACAAAGCATCACGCAACGCGAAAGAGCGAATATGGTCTATTATGTAAAAGTCAAAATAGACAATGCTGAGGGCATTCTTAAACCGGGTATGCCCGCGGATGTGGTTATCAAATGATTACCATAGATGGCGTAACTAAGAAATTTAAACAGGTTGTGGCCGTAAATAACATCTCGCTCGAAGTCAAGCCGGGAGAAATTTTTGGTCTTGTTGGGCCTGACGGTGCTGGCAAAACAACTATGATCAGGATGCTGACCGGTATTATGGAAGCTACTTCCGGCAGTATTAATGTGCTTGGTAGTGCAGATCTCGAACAAGTGAAAAGCAGACTTGGCTATGTTCCTCAGAAATTCAGCCTTTGCGGTGATCTTACGGTTATGGAAAATATCTGGGTTATGGGCTCTTTGTATGGGGAATCAAATGAGAGAATCGATACTTTAGCCAGTGAAATTCTGGGTTTTACGAAACTTTTGCCTTTTAAAGATCGCTTGGCTGATAATTTGTCCGGCGGCATGAAGCAAAAATTAGCACTAGCCGCAGGTCTGATGCACAAACCGGAGATTTACTTTCTTGATGAACCGACGACTGGTGTTGACCCTGTTTCTCGCAGGGAATTTTGGCAGATGCTTTATAAGCTGAACAAAGAAGGTACAACAATCTTTGTCTCTACACCCTACATGGATGAAGCAGAGTTTTGTACGCGGGTAGCCTTTATGCATAATGGCGTCATTACGACTTGTGATTCGCCGCAGGCGCTGCGCAAAAAATATCCTTATAAAATCATTGAACTGGCCACGCCAGCAAAAGATATCAAGAAGGTACTTGCTTCTTTGCCAATCCTGGACATAAACGCTTTCGGCACCAAATATCATCTGGTCGTAGAAGATTTTGAAACTGCTGTTGCAGGGGTCAAAGAGGTACTGGGTAAAACGGATATACCAATTATATCTTTGAAACAAATCGAGCCTAACCTGGAAGATGTTTTTGTGCTGCTTTCAAAGGAGGTGTCTTGATTGCCTGCTTTGGAACTAAATAATCTTACACGTCGTTTTGGTGATTTTGTTGCCGTCAATAATGTATCGCTGCAAATAAAGCAGGGTTCCATTTATGGTTTTTTGGGCCCTAATGGTTCCGGAAAATCAACCACGATCAGGATGCTGTGCGGGCTATTGGAACCAACTTCAGGCAGTGGCAAAGTCCTGGGACTTGATATTGCCAAAGATAGTGAAGCCTTGAAACAAAAAATAGGTTATATGTCGCAAAAATTCAGCCTTTACGATGATCTTTCCGTTATTGAAAACTTAAGGTTTTATGGTGGCCTCTATAGTCTTTCATCAGAACAGATGCAAAAGCGTATTGGTGAAATGCTCATGCTGTCAGGTCTTGAGAAAAGACAGCAGGAATTGGTTGCCAATTTGTCAGGTGGCTGGAAACAACGCCTGGCTTTAGCTTGCTCCATCTTACATAATCCGCCTATCTTATTTCTTGATGAACCGACAGGCGGAGTAGATCCTGTCTCCAGACGTATGTTTTGGGAGATCATCTATGACCTCTCTTTGCAAGGTACTACAGTAATGGTAACGACACATTTTATGGACGAAGCAGAACATTGCGATGAAATAGGCTTCATTTTCGAGGGTAACCTGATTGCGAGTGATACGCCTGATAACCTGAAAAAAATTATTCCGGGTACTTTGGTGGAAATTCCTACATCTAGTCCGATGGAATTGCTGGAGAGTTTCGAACAGCAAGCGATAGAGTATCTCGACATTTATCCGTCAGGAGCTAACCTGCACGTTCTTCTCAAGTCAGACAATATCTCGCACTTGTCTGGTTATGCTTATGAAATAATTAAACCTTCTTTGGAAGACGTATTTGTTTATCTGGTTAAATCTTACCGAAGGGAGCTGGTATCATGAGGCGTCTTTGGGCTTTATTGGTGAAAGAGTTTATTCAGATGCGGCGGGATCGTCTGACTTTCGGTATGATGATAGGCCTGCCGATTATCCAGCTTATTTTGTTCGGTTTTGCCATTAATACTGACGTCAAACATCTGCCGACAATCGTTTTTGATCAGTCGCTTGGACAGGACAGCCGGGATCTTTTAAATTCTTTGGAAGGCAGCCAATATTTCAATATAGAATACGCAGCGAAAAATTTTAACGAAGTTAATGATGCTGTAGATTCCGGTAAAGCTAAAGTTGGCATAATTATTCCGCCGGATTTTACGGATAATCTGAAACATGGCCGTACTGCATCCGTCCAGGTAATTGTAGACGCTTCTGATTCGTTGGCTGCTTCTTCTGCTATTGGTGCGGCTCAACTGGTTGGTCAAACTAAGTCACAACAGATATTAATGCAAAAATTACGTGGTTATTCTGGTCATGCGACGGATCTCCCCTATGACATCCGTATCAGGCCTTGGTATAATCAGGATTTTGTTTCTGCTTTTTATATGGTGCCAGGCATTATGGGCACGATTTTGACTATGACACTAGTGATGTTCACTTCGATGGCGATTGTGCGGGAACGCGAACGCGGTACGCTTGAACAATTGATAGTGACACCGATGAAAACCTGGGAACTGTTGATCGGTAAAATAATACCTTATATTTTTGTTGGCTATGTCCAGGCAACGGTGGCATTATTGGTGGGCATTTTTGTGTTTGACCTGCCGGTACGAGGCAGTCTGGCTCTTTTGTATTCTCTTACATCACTCTTCATTGTTGCTTCATTGGCGATGGGTGTACTTATTTCGGTCCTGGCTAAAACGCAGATGCAGGCTATGCAAATGTCGTTCTTCATCATTTTGCCTAGTATCCTGTTGTCAGGCTTTATGTTTCCGCGGGAAGCGATGCCAGCTTTTTTCAGCGCACTGGGCTATCTATTGCCGCTGACCTTTTATTTGCAAATCATGCGTGGCATAATTCTGAAAGGAATTGGCATTGGCATGTTGTGGGGGCAGGTTTTTGCCCTTACCGCATTTATTGCGATTGTTCTGACCATCAGTATTAAGAAGTTCAACAAAAAGATAGCGTGACAAAAATCCACCACATTGAGAAAAATGTGGTGGATTTTGTTTTTGCGATTAATGCACTGCAAATAGCGACAGCAGTCATCGTTTGCGGTGACGTTATTCCGAGAGTAGTCGAGGAGTCTTAAGGCTCCTCCAGACGGGGGGAGCTGTCACGGAGTGACTGAGGGAGAGAACGTATTAACTTCAACATGAAATTATAATATGTCGAAAAAAATAAAATAATTCGACACGTTGGCAATTTCTGTTTAAAAAACAATTACTACTGGACAAATAGCTTACTAAAGAGTAGACTATTTTCTATTCAGGGAAGTTTTGGATTTAAACAGGCAGAATTTAAATATCACGATTGGAATCTAATATGCTTGGAGATACTTGACCCTTTTCAAAGGGTCTTATTTTTTTATCATTGGAGGTTGGAAATTAAAAGATGTTGAAAAAAATCAATCTTAAAGAATGGCTGCCTGTTATTTGCCTTTCTTTTTCGGCTTTTATTTTTAATACGACAGAATTCGCGCCTATCGCTTTATTAACGGATATTGCCAGCGACTTGCATATTACTGAAGCTCAGGCCGGAACGCTGATTACAGGTTACGCTTGGTATGTTGCTATTTTTTCTTTACCATTAATGCTTTTTTGTGCTAAATTTGAACGGCGCAAGCTTTTGAGTGCCTTGTTCCTGCTGTTTATTGCAAGTCATCTGCTATCGGCATTGGCAGGCAGTTTCGGAATTCTGCTTGCTTCCCGTCTGGGCATAGCCACAGCACATTCTGTTTTTTGGTCAATTACAGTACCTCTTTCTGTGCGGTTGGCACCAGCTGGCGAAAGTGCCAAAGCCTTGGGACTTATAGCAACGGGCAGTTCTCTGGCTATGGTTCTGGGCTTGCCGTTAGGACGTACCATAGGACTTCTCTGCGGTTGGCGCGTGACCTTCCTTGTCATTGCTGCAACTGCTTTTTTGTGTCTGTTTTTTTTACTGAAAAATCTTCCGGTACTTCCTAGTAAGTCTGCTGGATCTTTAAAAAGTCTTCCTCTTATTTTTAAAAGAAAAGCATTGGTCAGTTTATATCTACTCACCGCTACGCTGGTAACTGCTCATTTTATTGCCTATACCTATATAGAACCTTATCTTTTGCAAATCAGCAATTTTTCGGCAGGCCTTGCGACTTTAGCACTGTTGATTTATGGCTTAGCTGGTATAGTTGGAAGTATAATTTACTCTAAAACCAATGAGGCTGGTTTTTGCCGTAATATTTTTGCTCCCGTGCTGGGAATTATTATAGCGCTGTTTCTCTTGCAGTACTCACCATTCTATTTATATCCCTTGTTTTTGATGGCATTTTGGGGAATATGCATCATGTTGTTCAGCCTGAATGGTCATGAGCGGGTCATTCGTTTTGGTGCTGATTCTACTGACATCGCCATGTCTTTGTTTTCAGGCATCTTCAATATAGGAATTGGAGCAGGCGCTTTGATAGGTGGCTTATTTGTCACACAAATGGGCTTATCCGTGATAGGTTTCTACGGGGCATTGCTTGCAGTGCCTACACTTATTTTTTGCTACTTTATTCAAAAAAATGATTAATGCGAAAAAAACTCCGCTTGCAGATGGTCTGCAAGCGGAGTTTTTAGTTTTTTTAAATAGAATTTCTGCTTTTAAATGTTGCTAAATCGTAGTTATCTTCGCTGTCTTCACCCCGTACATAATAGATGACCTTGCCTCTGGCAACGAGCACTTCCTCTTGATTGTAAACGCTTATATCCGCATGCAGCAGCTTATTGCCCTCGTGTATAACTCGTGCTTCTGCTGTCAAATGGTCAGTGAGTGAGACAGTCTTTAAATAGTCAGTAGTAACTTCAATTGTTACTATTCGCAGCTTGAGTGTTCTGAGGGCAACGCCGGAAACCATATCGACCAGGGAAGTAACAATACCGCCATGAGCAATGCCATAGGTATTAGAATACTCGGGCTTTATGGGCAGAGTAACTTTTGCGTACCCCCTGTCGGTTTCCAAAACAGTTGCCTGCATGAATTTGAAATAGGGCAGTGTGTTGAAATGATTTTTTATAAATTCCGGCCAGTTTTCCATCATATTCTCTCCTCATCCAGCAGTAGAAAGGTTCTCACAGAGAAATGCCTTTACAATATACATTATAAATATACTACGAAGAAGTTTAAATTCCTTTTAATTAATCTCGAAAACTGAAGTTTGCATTCTAACCTTGCCCGCAAGAAGTAATTGTTGACTTTATTTGTTGATTAAATTATACTTTTTATATCCACCACCCTGGGGGTGGGGGTATAAAATATCAAGAACATACTGCTGAGGGAAAGAGGATAATATGAAAAATAAGCTGCAAGGGTATTTATATTGGGTGTTACTGACTTTTTTGGCAGCAGGGCTATTTTTCCCTGCTATTGGTTTGCTCGCAATCATCTGCATGTTGGCACCGGTTGTTGTTTCTGTTTTCAGAGGGCGCTATTGGTGTGGTAATTTTTGCCCGCGAGGTAGTTTCTATGATAATGTGTTGGCAAGGTTTTCACCGCAAAAGCCGATTCCGGCTTTTTTTCGAACCAAGGTTTTCAGGATTTTTGTTTTACTGCTGATCATGACTGCCTTCAGTCTGCAGATGTATTTTGTCTGGGGTGATTTGGGGGCTATGGGTTTGGTCTTTCTCCGAGTAATCTTGCTGACAACTTTGCTTGGAATTGTGCTGGGAGTTTTTTATCATCAGCGGACATGGTGTGCTTTCTGCCCGATGGGTAGTCTGGCAAGTTGGATTGCTGAGAAAAGAAGACCGCAGCCTTTAATGGTGAGTGATGCATGCGTAAGCTGTAAGCTATGTACAAAAGTTTGTCCCATGCAGCTGGCACCCTATACAGCAAAAGGCAGCACTAGCGGGTTTGATGATCCAGATTGTTTGAAGTGTGGCAGATGTGTAACTAGCTGTCCTAAAAAGGCTTTATCCTTCAGCAAATAACATAATATACGATATGAAAAAATACCGGGACGCCAAACGGCCACCCGGTATTTCCTTTGTATGCGGACAAATTATATATTAAGTATTATTGTATGGTAATAAAATATTATATTTGTTTCAACCTTGAAACAAATATACGTGAATACATAAAAAAGTGTTAAAAAACCTATTGACAGAAAATTATCATTCAATTATATTAGTAGTATATTCTTTAAAGTAATATTGTATGCTAAATGTTCAGTCACTCCATGAAAAAAACTAAATTAAAAAGAGAATGGCAAAAATGAGGGGGAGAATCATGGAAAAATTAAGAAAGGCAGTAGGAGATATTGTTTCTGAGCTTGGCCCTGAAAAGGGATCGTTACTTGCCATTCTTTTGGCAGTTCAGGATGCGAGTCCGGAGAGCTATGTTAGTGAGGAAGCTGTTAATGAGATAGCCAGATTGCTCAATACTTCCCGCAGTATGGTTTATTCTACGGCATCATTTTACAGTGAAATATCCTTGATGCCGCGAGGAAGACACATTGTTCGCCTTTGCATCAATGCACCTTGCGAAGATGCCGGTAAGGAAGAAATCAGGAAAGCTTTGGAAAAAGAGTTGGGCATAAAACTCGGAGAAACGACACAGGATAAAATGTTTTCACTTGAGGGTGTAAGCTGCCTGGGGGCCTGCTTCATGTCGCCAGCTATTAAGGTTGACGATAAGGTTTATGGTGATTTGACTCCTGCCGGGGCTGTCAGAGTTATGCGTGAGTTGAAGGAGGCTGCGAAAAATGAGCACATTTCGTGAGTTAGACGGCTATGACAGAGTCTTTAATTTTGGCAATTGCGATAGCAGCGTATCACTCAGTGAATACCAGCAAACTGGTGGCTATGAGGCTTTGCGCATGGCAATAGGTAATCCCAAACAGGCACTCGAGGAAATTTGCCGCGCTGGTCTTCGCGGTCGTGGCGGTGCTGCTTTCCCAGCAGGTTTGAAGTTGAAGATGATGCAGGGAAATACTGAAAAACAGCGTTACATAGTTTGCAATGCTGATGAGGGTGAGCCAGGTACTTTTAAGGATCGTTTCATTATGAACCATATACCGTTTCAATTGTTGGAAGGGCTTACTATTGCTGCTATTCTGGCTGGAGCGGAGAATGGTTTTGTTTATATAAGACATGAATACCCTTTAGCACAGGAAAACATAAAACGCAGTATCGCAGAAGCGGAGGCAGCGGGTCTTTTGGGTGATAACATCCTGGGCAGCGAATTTTCCCTGCACCTCAAAATATTCAGCGGTGCCGGCAGCTATCTGTGCGGTGAAGAAACGGCGCTTTTGTCTTCAATTGAAGGTAAAAAAGGCCGTCCGCGGGTAAAACCACCGTTTCCGATTGAAAAAGGTTTGTGGGGTAAACCAACCCTGATTAATAACGTCGAAACGCTTGCCAACATTCCGGCGATTATCGCCAAGGGCTCAGCTTGGTATAGAACATTGGGAACCGAAGACAGTCCTGGTACCAAATTAATATCGCTTTCTGGCGATGTCAAGAAAAGGGGCTTGTATGAAGTACCTTTTGGTACTACCTTCCGTGAGATAATCGAAAATTTCGGTGGTGGCATGAAAGAAGTATTTGACCTTAAGGCAGTAAATATCGGTGGAGCTTCAGGCGTTGTTGTACCACCTGAAGAGCTTGACTGCCCTATGGAATATGGTAAATGTGCGGAACGTGGCATCACGATTGGTTCCGGTGCTGTTTATGTCATGGACGAGCAGCGTTCTATATTGGGTAACGTGCATAACCGTGTACATTTTTTCCTGCACGAAAGCTGCGGCAAATGTACACCATGCCGCGAAGGACTGCGCCAGGTCAATAGGATTATTGACAGAGTGACTGCGGGAGAAGCGAGTTTGAAGGATATAGAGAATCTTGAACGTTTCACACGCTGTATGCAGGAAGCTTCCTTCTGTGGTTTGGGACAGGCAGCTGGTAACAGTTTGCTTTCTTCGCTTAAATATTTCCGGGAGGAATATGAAAATAGCTGCGTTGATTGTGTTGAAAAAACTTCTGAAAGGGGTGAATTGTGTTGAAAACCATTGACATCCATATAAATGGTGAAACTCTTTGCGTACCAGAGAATATTACTATTCTTGAAGCAGCCAAAATGCATGGCATAAAAATACCAACACTTTGTCATTTCCCTGACCAGAGAGTAAAAGCAAATTGCAGAGTGTGCGTGGTAGAAGTTGAAGGAAACCGCAACCTTGTTGCTTCCTGTTCAACACCTGTACGTGAAGGTATGAAAGTCAGAACTAATTCCGCACGTGTAAGGGAAACAGTACAAACAATTTTGGAGCTTATCTTCGCTAATCATCCGCAGGAATGTTTGACCTGCATCCGCAATGCCAACTGCGAATTAAGACAACTGGCAGCTGAACATGGTATCAGAGAAATTAAAACTGACATGTCAACACCTTTGCTGCCGCTTGATAACTCCACTCCTTCCATTGTACGTGATCCGAATAAATGTATTAAATGCGGTCGCTGTGCCGAAGTCTGCCATCAAGTGCAGACAACTGGTATACTTTACAGCCACTATCGCGGCATCAATGGTGCTATTACGCCGGAATACGGTAAAACACTTGCTGAAGTTGCCTGCGTTCTTTGTGGTCAGTGTGCTGCTGTTTGTCCTGTTGGCGCCATTCACGAAAAAGATGATACTGCCGCCGTCTGGGCTGCTTTGGAAAATCCTAATAAGCATGTTGTAGTACAGGTTGCGCCGGCTGTGCGAGTCTCTATAGCAGAAGAAATGGGCCAGGCACCAGGGACTATAGCCGTTGGCAAGCTGGTTACTGCTTTGAGACGGCTTGGTTTCAACAAGGTATTTGACACCGATTTCACTGCTGATCTGACAATTCTTGAAGAGGGAAATGAATTACTGCAAAGATTGAAAAATGGCGGTACTTTGCCGATGATTACTTCCTGTAGTCCTGGTTGGATCAAATTTATTGAACACAACTATCCGGAGCAGCTTGCCCACCTTTCAACCTGTAAGTCACCGCAGCAGATGTTTGGGGCTTTGGCTAAGACCTATTATGCTGAGAAAAGCGGCATTGATCCGAAAGATATCGTCGTAGTATCTATTATGCCGTGCACAGCTAAAAAGTACGAGTGCACAAGACCGGAAATGAAGTCAAGCGGTTACCAGGACGTTGATTATGTTCTGACGACACGTGAATTTGGCCGCATGCTCCGTCAGTCAGGTGTTGATTTTAAAGCTTTGGCTGATGGTGAATTTGATAATCCTCTTGGCATATCAACAGGCGCAGGTGCAATTTTCTGCGCGACCGGCGGTGTTATGGAAGCAGCTTTGCGTACTGTTTATGAAGTTGTCACCGGTAAAGAGCTGGCAAAATTGGAGTTTGAGTCGGTACGTGGCTTAGAAGGTATCAAAGAGGCTACTGTGGATTTAGATGGTTTGCCGGTAAAAGTCGCAGTTGCTCATGGCCTTGCCAATGCCAGAAAAGTAATGGACAAGATACAAGCAGGAGAAGCTGACTATGCCTTTGTGGAAGTAATGTGCTGCCCTGGCGGCTGTATAGGCGGCGGCGGGCAGCCTTATGTGACCAAAAGAGAAACAAGGATGGCACGAATGGATGCTATTTATCAAGTTGATGAAAATATGCCGCTACGCAAATCGCATGACAATCCGGCAGTACAGCAGTTGTATAAAGATTTTCTGAAAGAGCCGCTGGGAGAAAAATCTCACCATCTGCTGCATACGCATTATCAAAAAAGAGGTCTATAATAGGTAAAATAAAACAGGGTTCGGAGAGTAATCTCTCTGAACCCTGTTTTATTATTTTTGCAAATGGAAAGGTATTGTGGAAACAATGACATTTTCACTTAAAATCAGACGTTGTCTCAAAATAAGACCGGTTTGGTCATGCAATAAACGATGCCAAATCTTTTTTGTTTCAAATTCCGGAATCAAAACGGTGACATATTTGTCTTTGCCTCTTTCACGGGAAAAACTATCAATAAATTCAATCAGCGGCTGAGTAACCAGACGGAAAGGCGAATATACTGTTATTAACTCTACTCCTGGATTCCAGTTTTTCCATTTGGCACGTACTCGATTAGCGGAAGTTTCATCAGTAGCAATATGTACGGCAACAACTTCATCACTGATTGATTTAGCATATTGCAAAGTATGTGCTACAACGCTGGTAGGGCTGGAAATAGGAACTATTACGATATTTTTTCTGGTAACGATTTCCGTTGGGCAAACTGGATTTAATAATTCTTCCGGCAAATGCAGTTGCTCAGCCATATCATTGTAATGACCTTTTATTTTTTTGAAGATAAAAATCATGATAGGAATAAAGACAAGAACAACCCAGGCACCATAAAAGAATTTGCTGACGCCAATGATGATTACGACAATACCGGTAGCAAAGGCACCAAGACCGTTAACAAATGCGCGAACTCTCCAATAGGCATCTTGTACTTTATTCCAGTGTATGACCATACCTATTTGGGCGATGGTGAAGGAGAGAAAAACACCTATGGCATATAGTGAAATCAAGTTTTCGGTTTTACCTTCATAAATATAAATCAAGAGACCTGCACCGATACTTAGAAGGATAATGCCATTTGAAAAACTCAATCGATCACCGCGAAAACCAAGATAGCGTGGCATGTAACCGTCGCGTGCCAAAATCGAAAGCAGAGGAGGCAATCCGTTGAAAGAAGTATTTGCTGCCAGGTAAAGAATCATTGTTGTTGTTATTTGTATGTAGTAATAAAACCATGTTTTACCAAAAGTTAATTCTGCAATTCCTGATAGAGCAGTTACATTTTCCATCGGTAAAATATGATAATGCATGATGAGAAAAGAGATGCCGCTGAACATAATGGCAAGTAAGCCGGCCATACAATAGGTGGTCTGACTTGCATGCTTAGCTTCAGGGGCTTTGAACATCGTAACGCCGTCAGAGATTGCCTCAATACCTGTCATTGAACTGCAGCCGTTAGCGAAGGCCCTGAGTAAAAGCAGTATCATGCCCCAATCAAATTGCTTCTGTAATGATTCCGGTGGTACTATCGGCATCTGCCCTGTAAAAGCCTGATAAATGCCGGTTCCGATCAAAGAAAGGATGCCCAATATAAAAGCATAAGTAGGTATTACGAAAAAAGTAGAAGATTCACGGACGCCGCGTAAATTAATGAGCATCAAAACGAAAAAGAGAATAAATAAATCGAGATCAATTTCATAAGGTAATAATTCAGGAAATGCTGAAACGAGAGCAGAAGTTCCGGCTGAGATGCTTACTGCAACGGTTAGGGTATAATCAGCAAATAAAGCTGCGGCCGCTACAAGAGCCGGCCATTCTCCCAAATTGTTGAGAGCCACTGCGTAGGAACCGCCGCCACGCGGGTTGGCTTTAGTAATTTGTACATAAGAAACAGTGACGATTGCCAACAGACAGAGGATTGCGATAGCGACATTGCTCAGATAACCATAAGCCAGTAAGCCTGGCACAGCTAATATGAGCATGATTTGTTCAGGCCCGTAAGCTACGGAAGATAAAGCATCAGAAGAGAATATCGCCAGGGCTTGCCAGTTGGACATTCTTTCGTGTGATGCTTCACGGGTATCAAGCGGTTTGCCGATCAGCAGGCGCTTCATAAATTGCAGCATGATAGTAATGAGACCTCCAATAATTAACTAAAATTAAAAAGGGCGCAAAAAAAGACCAACGGGCGGTCTTAACCCCTCTCGTTTTTGCCGGCGAAGTTAGCTGACGGGTAGGATGTACAAGAGAGCATCCTTCCTACTTACTAAGTAGAATTAACCCCAAAACATGGGTCCTCCGCTTCTTATTTCTTTAAGAATTTGGCCGCTATTTGAATATTATATAACTTTGGCAATATTAAGAAAAGAGTATTTTGAAAAAATGTTACAAAAATACAAATAAAAATAAAGACGCACCAACGAAATATTCGTATGCTCATGAGAGCTGAAAAATTCATCGGTGCGTTGCTATAAAAAAGTTATTTAACTACAAAAACAGGGCAGTGAGCATGCTTGACAACTGCGGTGCTTACGCTGCCGAGAAACAGTGATTCGGTTGTTCCTAAACCCCGGTTTCCCATAACGATGGTATCGGCTTCAATATCTTTAGCCATATCGATTATCCTTTGAGCCGGGTCTTTATCAATGGCTTTTTCAAAAGCTATATTTTTATAGCCGGCTCTTTCAGCTACTTTTTGCGCAATCGCAAGAGCTGCTGCACCGGCCTTTTTCTTTTCTTCCGGCGTTTGTTCACAAGTTGGTATCGTTACTGTATTAGGGTCTACAGGTGCCGATAAATCATAAGGGTCATTTACATGGGTAACAACAATTTCACCATCGAAGGCTTTGCCCAATTGCATTGCATACTCTAAGGCCTGGAAAGAAATATAGGATCCGTCAATTGGCACAAGAATCTTTTTTAACATAATTACCGCCTCCAGTTAATAATTGCGTTGTGTAATTCGACGATAAATGAAACATATCCTGCTCTCGCAAAGTAGTTTTTTAAGTAGGTCATCTGCTATCCGCCCATCATTATCTGGTGTATTTCTACACCAAAACGTTTGATAAAGGTTTGTTTAGCCTGATGGTAAGCTTCGGTTACGCCCTTTTGTGTTGTGCGGTCAACGTAAAGTTTTGCCAGTTCTTCGGCGATAACGTCCAGAAATAATTCGGCAAGAAGCAGACGTGCGCCATCTCTGAAATGGCCTTGTCCGTCTACATAAAGACGGACGGTAGGCGCCTCGGTATTAATAAGGATGAGCCGCTCATCAGCTTTATAAACTGCCCGGTCAATGTCGTTGTCTAAATTGCGTAGTTCATAGCCGATGAACAGTGCTGTTGCATTATCCTTATCCCATTTTGCCGGCAACCTACCGGAAGGTTGACCATAGCCTTTGCCAGTATCCTCTGCAGCAATTACTATTTCGCAGGTTGCAGAATAAGGACCGGTAGCTATGATTATTTTCCCTGCAGCACCAATTTCTGCACCGATTACGTTGAATTCAATGCGGCCATCAGGGGGCAGTTCAGCGGCTGTCATTTCATTAGGTGCAGGTTCTATTTTAATAGAAGGTGGAAGGTCATAATTAAACACTATTATGTCCTGTGCAATCAACTGATTTTTATCAATAAAAGCGGTAACGCGGAAACGATGGTTCAGTTGACGGTAATAAAAAGGCGTTGTAAAGCGCAAAACTGCTGGGCGGCCGGTGTTATGAGGTCCGTATTTACCAGTGCCGCTGCCCGGAGGCAATATTATGCCAAGTTCATCAGTAGCGATAGTATTCATTTTCTGCAAGATTTTTTCAATTAAAATATTGGTCTTTTTAGAAGTTGAGGCGTGGTCAATATGACTAAGCCTGAATTTTTCCTGCTGTACCAATGGTTCTATAGTATCACTTACCGCTTTGGCAAAAGCTTCCACAAAATTATCCTTAAGATTAAGACCATCGCGTTCGTCACTGATGACGGCGCGCCCGAGGCCAAGCATTTCTGCAAGCCCTGGGCAGGAAACTTTACCGAAAAGGTATTCCGTCCCTAACTGGTTTTCGAAACGGAAGAACTGGCAATCAAGCACAGCTGTGCCGGAAATAACCAATAAGCCATTGGTGCGCTCATCACCTTTCAGGATAAGTTCCGTATTATGTGCTTTTTGTAAAGTTATATAAAAAGAGTATTCTTTTTCTTGAAAGAGAAAAGATTTTTGCAGATCCGGCCCTAGCAACAAATCAGCGGAAGGTGGCTCGTAGCGTAATAAAACCTTGGCGGATGTCTTATCGGTTTTGCTGCGATTTATTAATGCTACATTACGGCGATCCAAAAGATCACGCAAATAGACGTTGTTGTTAACTGCTGTTACCAGCGAACGAAAATAAGGAATGTTGACCTGCGGATTATCAACTATGATGGTTACTTTCGTGCCATTAGCGTCGAAAGGAACGTTTAACCTTACATAATCCTCAGTAGCTGCTGGCTTGTCACCATCCCAATCATCATATACATAATTGCCTTGCTCGGCACGGAAAAGGTCAACTCTGCTTAGTCGTCCGTTATACAGTGATTCGATCCAACCATGTCCCAAACCGTAGATAGCCTGCTTCAGGCCGCGCCCGAAATAGCCTCTGCCGCTGGCTTCCCCTTTTGATAATAGGCTGTGTGCACCACCATAAGAAAGCACTGAACGCAAACGTTCTAAAGGCATGCCTTCTGATTGGTCAGAAACGGTCAGGATTGCTCCGTTTTGATGGCGGTCATAGCAAACCGTGATATTACCACTGGTTGAAATATTTTTCTTTTCGAGGCGGGAATAGCTGTCATCACTGTTGGTAATAAGTTCGACCAAGGCCTTTTCAATTGATGCAAAACGTCTTGAATCGATGTCGATAACTCTTTGGTCTACAGGTAGTGCTAAAATTGCCACAGCTAAAACCCCCTTAAAAGTTAAATGAATATTCTAATAAAAGTATAGCACTTATAGCATGAATACGCATAGTAAAAGTAGCAAATACTGAAAAAGTCCCATCCAATGTCTTGTGGATGGGACTAAGGAACTATAAAATCATATTAAGTTATGCTTTGAGACGGACAAGGCTGTGTGTTTAGGAGAACAGATGTTTCAAAAACACCTTCATTGCTGTTGAATTTAGCGAGACCATTATAACGTTCTGCGATAATGCGGATAGATTCGGTTCCTATACCTTTGGCATTGCGTTTGGAAGAAATAAAAGCATCGCCATTCTTGTGTATTTCATGATCAAAACTATTTTTTATGGTGATGGCCAACATATTATCGCTGATCAGTGCACCCTTGGCCCGTATGAAGCGTTGACCACCAGTTTGTCTTTCACAGGCCTCTAATGCGTTTTCAAACATGTTGCCCAAAAGAACGGCTGTATCTGTCTCTGGCAGGGAGAGGTCTTTCGGAAGGTCAAAAGCAAGCTCCACCTTGATGTCTTTTTCTTTTGCCAATGAATAATAATACTGAATTATGGCATTAAAGTAGCTGTTTTCACAGATATTTACGCTGGCGTCTATATCCATTGCTTTGATATATTTGTTCAAATAGTTTTCAAGACTCGGTAAGTCACTTTCTTGTACATAGTGTTGAATAAGCACAAGGTGTTGACGGAGATTGTGCCGTGAGCGTCTGGTTTCTTCAATGGTATTGTTCAAACGGTCAAATTCTTTGCGCTGTAAATCAAGATGTAAGGATGCTACTTGTAATTTATTGTCCAGAAGCTCATTTTTTATATTTTCCTTAAACATTTGCAGCATCATGACGAAAGAAAGGAAAGTGCCTATACTCCAGGCAATCTGTATCGGTAAGGCATTTTTCCCATTGATAAAAGCTTTGGCAATCGAATCATCAGGATCTATCCCTATATGGTAAAGCGCATAAAACGAAAAAGGGACGATCCAAAGAAAATCCCAGAAAGGGGCTTGCTCTTTTTTTTGTATGACAGGGAGCAAAAGTCTGGTCATGAAAAGCCACATGAAAGGAAAGGTGAAGGCTAAAACCAGGAGATAGCAAAATACCATTGCACCTAAATCGAGACCGAGTGTTTTGGTATTCAATATATAGGATTCGAGATAAAGGCTGTAGTAATCTACATCTTTGGCATAACAAAGGACAACAAAGAAATTAAAAATTATTTTAAAGAAATTACCCTTGATAAGCATAAAGCACAGCAAGAGCCCAAGTAAGGATGCCAAAGCTGAATAATAAAGCTGCCACTCCAGCAAAGTGCTGCCAGCAGGGAGTATAAGGTGAGCTCCCAAAATAAAAACAAGAATGAATGAACAAGTTGCAGCGATAGTTTTTAGAACCGAATAACGAAAATAAGTGCGGAAAGGCAGCAATATAAGCAGAAGATACGGAAGTATTTTTACTAAAGTTGCGGTAAATAAAAACAGCAGACTCAACTCAAACATCTCCGTTCAGTTTTTGAAAAGCATAATCAGCATAGAACTGCCGTATTTCTGAGCGTTTCTCACGTGTAATAGGGATACGCTCACCGCTGGTCAGAAGAAAATCATTTTCATAAAGTGATGCAACACTATCCATATTAATGATGCAATTGCGGTAGCAGTTAAGGAATTGAGGGTATTTTAAAAGCAAAGGGGAAAAATCCTGGAAGGCAAGATAGGTTTTTATGATATTATCTTTAGTGTGGATCTGGATATAATGATTATCATAATCGGCATATAAAATATCACGGATTAAAATTTTAACCAGCTCGCGACTTTCTTTTACTTCGATATAACGGGATGATTTGTTAAGGGCTTTCTCGGCTAGCGCCATAATTTCGGCCAATTGAGCATATTCATAAGGCTTAACAAGATAGTCGAAAGCCCGTACACGAAAACTTTTTACAGCAAAATCGGGACTGGTGGTTGAAAAGACCAGAAGACAGGCTGTGTCTTCTTTGCGAATTTCCTTGGCTGTTTCCAACCCGCTTAGTCCTGGCATATAAATATCAAGAAAAATGATGTCAAAAGGAGTATTTTTTGCTGCTATAATTTCTTCACCGCACGCAAAGCTGGCAAGTTTTAAGGAAATGTTATTTTCTTGGCAGTAGCGGGCAATATAGCTGCTTAGTAAATCTCTTTCGTTTTTCAGGTCATCAACGATTGCTATCTGCATTATTGAAATCCCCTTCCCTAGAAAAATAATTACCACATAAATCAATTCTAACACAGTGTACAAGCGAGTAGCAACGATTATAAGGCCTAACTATGTTAAAGAAGTGCATTCAATGTATAATAGAAACAAGAGGTGATTTTTTTGCAGAAAATTTTAGTGATATTAATGCTGCTTTTCCTTTTTAACGGAAATATGGTTTTGGCAGCCGGGGCAAAAGATGGGGTGGCAGTTGATCAGGAGCTGTTAAAACCGGCGGCCTGGCTGGATAAACAAAACGGTGATGTTATTATTATGGATTCGCAGGAAATTAATGCTATGAACAAGCTTATGCTATCAGATAAAATGCCGGATTTGCAAAGTTATCCCGTATATATCAGTGGAGAGAAAATTAAAAATTTAATTCAGGAATATGAATTTGATTCTGATCTGTATGTTAATGGTAAGCAGCTTACTTCCGGACAGATTGCCGCCTTGACAGCAGACTGCAATCTTGCCGCTGTTGCGCAAGAGACAAAGGTTAAATACGGCATTGTTGCACAAAGAACTAATTTGCGTAGCCTTCCTACTGGGTTAAAAGCGTTTTCTGAGCCTGGCGACAATGAATTTGATGTTTGGCAGGAAACTGCGGTAGATCCGGCAGAGCCGGTCATAATTCTGCATTTCTCCAAAAGTAAGGAGTATGTATATATACAGATGAGAAATTACAGAGGATGGCTGCCGGCTAAAGCAGTTGCTTTGGCTGATCGTGATACGTGGCTGAAGTATGTTTTCCCAGGCAAGTTTGCCATTGTAACAGGCAAATTATTGCGACTTAATGAAAATAATGCTAAGTGGGCTTTCCAAATGGGCAGCAGGATTCCAACAGAAGGCAAGAGACTGCTTTTGCCAGCACGTGATGCAAACGGTAATTTAAAGATTGTAAAATCTTCCGTAAGTTATGGCGATGTTCTGCATGACGGTTATCTTCCTTATACAACAAACAATCTGATTAAACAGGCCTTCAGATTCTTAGGCAATCCCTATGGCTGGGGCGGGCTGCAGGAAAGTGTTGACTGTTCAAGTTTTTTGGCGGATGTATATCGTACAGTAGGCGTCGAATTGCCACGTAATGCCGATGAACAGGAAGAAGCTTATACAGGAACGGCAATGGATTTTTCTGCTTATGGGGGCAATGAAAAGCTTAATTTGGTGAATAATTTACCTATTGGCAGTGCGCTTTTTATGCCTAATCATGTTATGCTTTATTTAGGTTCTAAAAAAGATCGGCCTTATATAATCCATGCGCTGGGTAGTTACGGAGCAAGAACTGAGAGTGGGGAGTACCAAAGAGTGCCGATTATGAAAGTTATTGTGAGCGACTTGTCCCTGAAAACGAGGAGAGGGAATTCGTTTTTAGAGGAACTCAGCAGCGCTCAAAGCTATCGGTAATAGACGCGGATCAACAAAAACGGCACCATGGGTTTTCCACGATGCCGTTTTTATTAGTTTTACTTTACTTTACTTCTTCTTTAGGACCAAATTTCGGTGTAAGATAGTTTTGGAAAATTAAAGCCAAGAGCGCTCCGGATATATTGTGCCAGGCGCTGAAAATTGCTCCTGGAACCGTTGCCATCGGCATGGCTGCAAAATGAGTTTTCGCAAGACCGGTAGCGAGGCCGGAATTCTGCATGCCTACTTCTATGGCCAAGGCAATAGCTTTTTTCCAGCTGAGGCCGACAATGCGGGCAACTGTAAACCCTAGTGTATAGCCTAATAAGTTGTGCAGCATGACTACCAGGATTATAGTACCTGGTGTTTTGAGGATATTATCGCGGCTGACAGCGATAACGCCGGCTATGATGAGTGAAATAGCAATGGCAGAAATTGCTGGCGTGTAGGAGGTCGATTCTTCAGCAAATTTCGGGAAGAAAGTTTTGACGGCCAAGCCAATACAAATAGGGATAATAACGATTTGTATAATGCTCCAGAACATGCCCACAGGATCAAAGGAGATTTGTTGGCCGATTAACTGATAGGTAATGAACGGAGTCAGAACAGGAGCCAAGACAGTCGATACGCTGGTCATAGCAACTGATAAAGCAACGTCTCCTTTTGCCATGAAAGTAATAACGTTGGAAGCAGTACCGCCGGGGCAAGTACCGACGAGGACAACACCGGCAGTGAGAGCGGGATCAAGATTGAAGGCTTTGGCGATAAAATAAGCAAGAGCAGGCATAATCATGAATTGAGCCATAGCGCCTATTGCCATATCGCGAGGGCGTTTTAGGACGAGCGCAAAGTCATGGGGATCAAGAGTCATGCCCATACCGAACATAATAATACCAAGAAGCAATGATAACACACTAATACCGGCGAATTTGCCAACAACCCATTTGAATTGCTCAGGAGCGACGAGCCCCAAAATTAGGAAGAGAACAGCAAAAAGACCAAAATACTTACCGACAAGAGCACAGACTTTTTTCATTGTGATAAAACCTTCTTTCAAATGTGAGTTTAACATTCGCCGGTCAAACAAACGTCAGCAGGATTATATCAGAAAAACAAACATTTGAAAAGTGCAAAAAAGTTTTTGTGTTATAATTATGTAGGCGTGAATGGAGGAAGTTTAGTGAAATTGTATACTATTGTGCGTGATTTTCAGCAGGAGATAGTGATTGAAAAGTCACGTTTTATCTGTACGCTGAAAAAGGTTGCAACAGAAGAAGAAGCACAGGATTTCATTAAGGAAACCAAAAAGAAATACTGGGATGCCACGCATAATTGTTCGGCCTATATTGTCGGTGAGAGCGGCGCGGCACAAAGGTCAAACGACGATGGCGAGCCTTCAGGTACAGCCGGACTGCCGATGCTGGAGGTTTTACGCAAAAACAACCTGCATAATGTGGCAGCAGTAGTTACGCGTTATTTTGGCGGCGTTAAACTTGGCGCGGGAGGCCTAGTTCGTGCTTATACCAATAGTGTGGCTGCAGCAATAGAAGAGGCCGGTATAGCTGAAAAAGTACTTTTTGGTTATTTTTATTTTATTCAGGATATAAATTCGGCGGGTAAGGTGCTTAATATTCTCTATCAGCAGAACTTATTTACTGTCAGCAGCGTTGAATATGATATTGATGCTAAAATTGTGCTGAGAATGCCAATGAGTTTAAAAACAGAGGCAGACGGCTGGTTGACGGAAGCTCTCAACACAGAGGTTGAACTGATTAAAGAAAAGGAAGAGTATGTGGAGCAACCATTGACTAGTAATAAATAAATTTTGATTTTTAATTTTTGCAGGAAACTAGCAGACAGAAGGTAATATATTTGTTAAAGAAAACATGGCAGGAAGTGCGCGATATTGTCAGGAGAGAAAGCGTAATGGCGCTTTCCTGGCTTTTGGCAGCAGCGTCATCTTTTTACGCAGTACCAAAAATTACTTATATTGATTTTCATGTTTTGAGTATTCTTTTTTGCCTGATGCTTGTGGTAGCAGGATTTAAAAAGTTGAAGGTTCTTGATTACCTCGCAGTTTATGTTCTAACTCGGTGCAGTTCCCTGCGTAATATTACAGGGGCTTTGACAGGGATTACGTTCTTCAGCTCAATGTTTGTGACTAATGACGTGGCCCTGCTGACCTTTGTGCCGTTAGCCATCATTATTGGTAAGCGTCTGCGGCATGACATGGCGAAAATAATTATCCTGCAGACCTTGGCGGCCAATCTCGGCAGTGCGTTGACGCCGATGGGCAATCCCCAGAATTTATTTCTTTATGCTCATTACAAGATGTCTTCATTAACTTTTTTGTCGGCAATGTCACCGTTGGTATTAATATCTGCAGTCTGGCTTTTCTTTTTGATAGGTAATGAACGAGATCAGAAAATGAGTGTTGAACTGTCTTTGCCTGTGCTCGGACCGCGAAACATTCTCGTTCTTTATTTTTTTATTTTTGCAGTTTGCTTACTTTCTGTTTTTCATTTGCTTGACTTCAAACTGGCTTTTGCAGCAACTTTTTTGGGGGTTTTTGTCAGCGACAGGAGCCTGTTTCGTAGCATTGATTACGCCTTGCTCGTAACATTCTGCGGTTTCTTTGTTTTTATAGGTAATATCTCAAGTCTTGATTTTATTCATCAATTGCAGAAAGATTGGCTAAATAATGCGGCGGGAGTTTATTGGCTGGGAATTGTTTCGAGTCAATTGATCAGTAATGTACCAGCAGCGATGCTCCTCGCGGGTTTTACATCACAGGCGAAGGCGCTGCTACTCGGAGTCGATGTAGGAGGCCTCGGAACACTGATTGCTTCTATGGCCAGTGTTATCTCTTATAAGCTGTACCTTGAGTCAAATCCAACGCAGGGACGCAATTATCTGATGATGTTTCTGTATTATAACGTCATGGGGATTTTAATTATGGCACCGTTTATTTATTATTTAATGATTCGCTGAAAGGAAACAACGCCGATGGCGGCGAATAAATAGTTCGGGAAAATTATTTATAGGGGTGATTACATTGTTAGGGGCGACTATTGGGGATATTGTGGGATCTATTCATGCCTGGAACAATATAAGAACGAAAAAATTTGAGCTTTTTGATGTCAGATGTCGTTTTTCCGGGGCAACAGTACTTACGTGTGCGGTAGCAAAGGCGTTACGTAAATATGTGGAAAGCAATAAGCGAATCGATTTGCAGGCTGAGCTTAAGGAAGAATTGCTGAACTACGGCTGGCTTTATCCGGATGTTAATTATGGCAGAAATTTCATGGCTTGGCTTTTTGCTGATGAACAGCGTCCGTATGGCAGTGCGGGAGCTGGTTCTGCTATGCGTGTTTCTGCTGCAGGCTGGTTGGCATCTTCTTTGGAGGAAGCAGAAGAATTCGCAAAACTGACTGCTGAAATTACACATAGCCATGCCGAAGGCATCAAAGGAGCCCAAGCAGTTGCGGCGGCTATTTACCTGGCCAGACAGAAAACACCGAAAGAAGAAATTAAAAAATATATTGAAGAAAAGTATTACAAACTTGATTTTGCTTTGAAAGATATAAGGATGCGTTACGCTTTTAATCCTACCTGTGCAGGTACCGTGCCGCCAGCATTGGTAGCCTTTCTGGAAGCGGAGGATTTTGAGGATGCGCTCCGCAATGCCGTTTCCATTGGCGGTGACAGTGCTACCTTGGCCGCTGTGGCCGGCAGCGTGGCAGAAGCCTATTATGGTATTCCAGACGATATTATCAAACAGGCTTTACCGTTTTTGGATGATGAAATTAAAAATACTTTAGATTTTTAACAAATAGAGTTATATGGCAGTCAGGAGGTTATGATATGTCTATAAAACTGATGCGTGAAGCAATCAAGGAAGCTGAAACAAATCTTCTGACTGACGAAGGCGGCCCTTTTGGCGCGATAGTGGTAAAAAATAACGTGGTAATCGGCAGGGGCCGCAATATGGTGTTGAAAAATAATGATCCCACTTGTCATGCAGAAGTAGAAGCTATTCGTGAAGCCTGCCGCAATCTCGGTAATTATGATTTAAGCGGCTGCGAACTATATGCTTCCTCTTATCCTTGTCCTATGTGCCTGGGAGCTATTATCTGGGCTAATATCAAAAAAGTGTATTATGCTAATTCAGCAGAAGATGCGGGAGCCATAGGTTTCAGGGATGACTATATTTATGATTTCATAGAAGGCAAATGTAAGGATACGCAAGTTTTGGAACTCAATCAGCTTGGCCGTGATGAGGCTATTGAAACCTTTAAACGGTATCAAAGAGCTAATAAGACTATTTATTAAATAATAAACATTTAGTAATCGGAGGCAGCATGAAGCGGTGGATTATGCACGTTGATATGGATGCGTTTTTTGCCTCAGTCGAACAGCTTGATCACCCTGAGTATCGCGGTAAGCCGGTGATTGTCGGCGGACAATCTGAGCGGGGAGTTGTATCAACTTGTTCATATGAGGCACGCAAGTTTGGTGTGCACTCTGCTATGTCGATGGTAGAGGCCCATCGGCGCTGTCCACAGGCGATTTTCGTTCAAGGCAGAATGGCGAGGTATGCGGAAATATCCAGGACTATCATGGCTGTTTTCCGGGAATTTTCGCCTTGTATAGAGCAGCTTTCCATTGATGAAGCTTTTCTGGATATGACTGGAATTGTCGGTGTTACAGAAAATATTGCTAAGGCAGGGTTTACAATAAAGACAAGGATAAAAGAAAAAACGGGTCTTACGGCATCTGTGGGAATTGCACCTAATAAGTTTCTGGCTAAATTGGCTTCTGATCTTGAGAAACCTGATGGCTTGGTAATCATTCGCGAGGAAGAAGCAAGAGTATTTATTGCGCCGCTGCCGGTACGAAAGATTTTCGGTATTGGTGAAAAGACGGAAAAAGGACTTTTGCAGCTGGGTATTTCAACAATAGGTCAGTTGGCAGATTGCGACCCAAAATTTTTGAAAAAGATTTTGGGCAATAGCGCTGAAACAATTCATTTGCTGGCACAGGGCAAAGATAACAGAGCGGTAGAATGTGTGCAGGAAACAAAATCAATCGGCAAGGAAACAACCTTTCCCGCTGATCTGACGACAGCGGGTGAAAGGCACTCAGGGCTGTTAGATTTGTGCGAACAGGTTGGCTGGCGTCTTAGGAATAACGGTGTGGCTGGTCATACTGTCACTTTAAAAGTAAAATTCGCTTCTTTCAGGACGATAACGCGCAGCTCTACAGTAGAAATACCTTTAAATTTTGACGAAGAAATATTTGTTGTTATCAGCAGACTGGCAGAGCAGGTGGCTTGGACGGAACCAGTCAGGCTTTTGGGCGTATCGCTTTCCAAACTTGTTCCGGCAGCAGTTGCACCTTTGGTCGGCGTGGAAGAGGATGCTGCCATGCGTAAGAGAAATGCGGTGCTTGATTCTTTGAAAAACAGATTCGGGGAGAACATAATTAAGCGTGGTAATATTGAAAAAGAAACCCGTTAAACATTTTCCGGTTTTTTGGAATGTTTAACGGGTTTCTTTATTTTTGAACTGTAGTGCAAGAAGTTGTACAATTCTGCAGGGGCTCTACTTGAAGCTCCATGTTAAAAACTTTACTGAACCAAGGAAGGTGCTGCTTTAGCTGGTGGAGTTCTATGCTGGGCAGACAGGTTGATTTTAAGTGGAGCAAAGCAGTTTTTTTGCTTTTTATCTCTGGAATTATTTCACTGATTTGCATGGTCTGAGAGTAGTCCATGCTTTCGGCAAGCGCCAACAAGAGTGCCATTTTGGATATTTTGTTTAAATCTTCATCACTCAAAAAATATTTATATGCTTTGTTGCGCAAGTAATTACGTGACACACCGTTATGCCAACCGGCAATAACGGCAGCAATTACCTGTTCCTTATGCGTCAAACCGAAAAGACGGGCATTTTCTATCATATAAGCACTGTGTCGTGCGTGGCTGTAATAGTTGATGGTAATACCGATGTCGTGGAGCATGGCAGCGGTTTTCAGCAAACGACGCCAGGAATTACTGAGCCCGTGAATTGGCTTCCAGGCATCGAACATCGTCAGTGACAGGGCGGTTATATGTTCACTATGTTTTATGTCAGTGGAATAGAGCAAAAGAATGTTACGCGTGCTTTCATCGAGGATGTCTCCGGCGATAACCGGTGTTTTTTCTTTTTTCGCGTAGTAATCGAGGAAAAGACCTTCGCGAATACCACAGCCGGAAACGATTATTTTCTTACTGCCGGTTACTTCTAGAAGACACTGAATAACGCTGGCACCCGCGAGGATGAGGTCAGCACGGTCGCTGCCGAGACCGGATATTTTCCGGCGCTGTTCCAAAGTGGTTTCGCGTAAAAATTTAAAGGTTGTTCTGAAAGCCTGCGAGGTGAATTGAAAGTTGTGGATTTTCGAAGCAGGGTACTTGCTTTTTTTCTGTTCAATTTTAGCTATGGTACGTGCCGTACCACCAATACCTATAAGCGGCAGGGAAGTATCTTTAAGCCAAGGATATTTTTCCAGCCGGCTCATGATCAGGTAACTGACATCACTGAAAACAGTTGATGGCATTATGTCTCTCGTGTTGAACATGGTTGTAAGATTAACACAGCCGAGCGGTAAACTTATAGAATCAACTATTTTGCGGTCGTGAAAGAGGACCAGTTCCGTGCTGCCGCCACCTAAGTCAAAGATAATGCCGTCTTTGACATTGATGGTATTAATTACACCTAAATAGCTGGCGTAGGCTTCTGCCTTGCCGCCAAGGATATGCAGATGAATTTCTGTTTCCTTTTCGACCAGCGCAGTCAGTTCCTTGCCGTTCTTGGCATTGCGCATAGCGGCAGTTGCGACGGCAATTATTTTATCAACATTAAAAATTTTGCACATAGTTGCGAAACTGTGCATACATTCCAGTGTACTGCTGAATGCTTCTTCTGTAAGCATGCCGTGCATATCGACTTTCTGGCTTAGGCGCAAAGCTTCTTTCTGATTGTAGACCATGTTATAAGCGCCGCTTTTGTAGATTTGGGTGATTACCAAGCGGGCTGAGTTTGAGCCTACGTCGATAATTGCTATCCTTTGCATAGAACCACACTCATTTAGAGAATTTATGATTTTTCTAATACTGTATATAGTTATTCGTTTTCTGTAAAAATCCTGCATAACAAAAAAACAAATTGTTTGTGAAAAGCAAATATTTTTTGTTAACCTTTATCAGCAAGGATTTCTGCAATACTTGTCGAATTTAAAGACAAACAGGGGGTATCTGACCGTGAAAAGGAATAAAATCAGAACGTTAGCGGCAATTCATATAGGCTCGGAATTGGTGAGCCTGCAAATTGTTGAATACCGTGATCTTGAAAACATAAAAATATTAGAACAGGCTTCACATCGGGTTAAACTAGGTGAAGAAACTTTTAAAAACAAACGCATTCCTTTCAGCATGGTCAGCGAAATCTGCGAGCTGCTTAAAGGTTATAAGCGACTTATGGAAGAATTTGGCGTTGAAGAATATACTATTC
>JAAYVM010000099.1 GCA_012517145.1 Acholeplasmataceae bacterium | reverse complement strand
AAGGTTGTCGAGCAGCCAAACAATATACTGGCCATAGAATACCTTAAACAACTTAATACTTTAAAAACGAAATTGATACCTGTACCAATCAGCAGAATTTCAGCTATGTACAATGACAAAGAAATCACAGGCAATATTGCCAGTGCAACAGCCATACGTCATGAATTCGTTGAAAATGGGCTGACTACCAGCATCGCTAATGCAGTTCCACCCTCAACTTTTTCAAACCTTTGGCAATTAAATGCCGAAGAACGTTTAGGTCATAAACAGGAATATCTTGATTTGCTATTATCATTTTTATTAAAACAAATATCACATGAATATATTGCAAAATGCTGTGAATGTTCAGAAGGTCTGGAAAACAAAATAGCCAAAGCCGCGAATGCTACCAGTTGGTCTGAAGCCGTGGCAATGATAAAAAGCAAACGCTATCCCGAAACAAGAATAAATCGTTTGCTTCTACAAATACTGCTTTCATCACACGAAATAAAATTTAAAAACGCAATGAGCGAAAATCCATCTTATTTGAGAGTGCTGGCATTTAATGATCGAGGACGTCAACTTTTGAAAAAAATGCGAAGTACAGCTACCTTACCAATTATTACCAAATTAGGCAGAAATGTCATGGCTGATGAAGGACAAAACAATAAGAATTTTATGTCCTCATTAAAAATAGATCTTTCTGCTACCACTTTATTCAGCCTTCTGCAAGGGAACTCTATGTCTTATCCTGCAGACTATAAAACTTCACCCTATTATTTATCAGAATAATTATCCAAAACATCAAGCAGATTTGGCAAAATATCCCAAGCTGCGTTCCTTCCTACCTGATAACACTCTTCTATCTTCTTAAAATCAGTTACAGCACAGGAACTAAGTTCTGGCTGTATCAAAATATCGCAATCCTTAATGAGTCGCTGATAACTAAATAAACCTTTTTCCATTATATCAAGTGATCTTAATATGACATCAAAGACAGTTTTAACTTCGCCGATAGAACTGACAGCTGCCAAATCAACAGCCAAAACAACATCAGCCCCCATTTCTCTGGCTACGCTTACAGGAGTTGGGTTAACTATTGCACCATCTACCAACTGTCGTCCATCCCACTCATAAGGCACAAAAATACCAGGGACAGCAACGCTCGCGCAAACAGCAGCGGCAGAATTACCGTCACGGAAAACATGTTCACAACCTGTCGCAAGATCTGTTGCAACAGCGGCAAAAGGTTTGGTCAATTCTTCAATTTTCCTACCTTTGGTAAGCATAGTAACTATTTTATATATATTTTCCGTACCGATAAAACCTTTTTTATGAACGACAAACTCAAGCCACGAACCACGTCCCAGGCCCTTTGCCAGCTTCATTATGGTATCAGAATCATAGCCGGCACAGATAAGTACGCCAATTAAGCTGCCAATACTGCAGCCAGCCACAAGGTCAACCTCAATACCATTTTCTTCCAAAACACTGAGTACGCCAACATGAGCCAGGCCACGCAACCCGCCGGAGCCTAAAACCAAACCAAGTTTAGGTTTTCTACTCATTCTTCCTCCTGCTCGGCACTCCTCTGTTGATTAGCCCTTAATGGAGCTCTGTTTTCTTGAACAATTTCCAATGTTTTTTTCAAACTATCCTCCAGATAATCAAAAACATCGGTTGCATAGCTTAGAGATTCTCTGTGCATTTTTTCTGCATAAGCGTCTGCTGCTGCGCGCATGTCATTATCATACTGTTTAGTATCATTAAGAATATTCTGCGCCTTCTCTTCGGCCATTTTTACAACTTCTTCGTTACGAACAAGTCTTTCGGCTTCCGATTTCGCCAGTTCAACAATTCTTTCAGCTTCTGTCTTAGCTTGTTCAACAATGCGGTCAGCCTCTGCCCGTGAATTCTTGATAATATTCATCTGTTCATCAAGTAAGTCATGAGCCTTTTTGACTTCTAAAGGAACTGCTTCACGCAATCTGTCCATAACCAATGACAAGTCGCCTTCCTCAATAATAATCTTCTCCGAAAACGGAAGATGTGAAGCTTCTAAAATAAGACTTTCCATTTCATCTAATATTTTGTCCAATTCCATGCTCATCATCTCTCTCTCAATACTTATAAATATGATTTCTTTTTTATATAACTTTTTATTTGAGTTTCAATGCTTTCAGGTACCAAACCGGAGATGTTTCCACCGAAAACTGCCAGTTCCCTTACACCGGAAGAACTCAGGAAAGAATATTGTGCATTTGTCATAATAAAAACTGTTTCAAGTTCATGATCAATTTTTTTTATCAACAAGGCTCTTTGAAATTCATATTCAAAATCAGAGAAGGCTCTTAATCCTCTGACAATGAATTTTGTGTTTTCCTGTTTGCAATACTCATTCAATAGTCCGGAAAAACAGGTAACTCTTGCATTAGTAATATGCTTTGTGGCTTCTTTCAGCATAGCCACCCTTTCGTCCATAGTGAACATACCCTTTGCCTTGCCAGGATTATTGAAAACACTTATGATAATCTCATCAAACATAAGACTGGCACGTTCGAATATATCGATGTGTCCATTGGTTACCGGATCGAAGCTCCCCGGGCAAATTGCTCTTCGCACTTTGCACCTCCTATTTTTTAGCCAGCATCAAGTCCTTACGGCAATTATTTACTAACTTACATTGTAACTTATTAAGCTTGAATATGCCACAATTATAACAAAAATAGTTACCTACTTACAACGTAAAAAGGAAATAAGTGTTTCTCCGTATTTTTCACAGCGTATAACTTCAAATTTTGTAGGTAGTTCTGGTAAACTTTCATGCTGTGAATGTTCCACTATCAGATATCCTCCGGGTATAACCAGGTCATATTTTGCTACCATTTGGATAATTTGAGCTGGCAAGCCTTTATTATACGGTGGATCGCAAAAAATGAAATCAAATTTTTCTCCCCTAGCGGCTAAATCAGCAATCACCTTTACCGCATTCCCTTTAATAACTGTTGTCATATCTTCAGCCTTCGCTTTAGTAATATTGCTGCGAACAAGCTGCAGACTAGCATGACTTTCATCAACAAAAACAACTTTTTCCGCACCCCGGCTCCAGGCTTCCAAGCCAAGATTCCCTGTACCAGCGAACAAATCCAAAACATGCGTGCCAACTATTTTTGTCCCTATAATACTAAAAAGTGATTCCTTAACCCGATCACTAGTTGGCCTGACATCCATATTCTTTGGGGTGGTAAGTTTCAATCCCCGTGCTTTTCCTGTTATAATCCTCATTCAAAAATCCTCACGATTGTAATATAATTAAATGGTTAAGCGTCTAAAATCAAATTATTCCAAGGAGATTAACGTGATAAAGAAATTATGCCTTTATATTATCGCATTTTCTTTGCTGGCAATTTTAATCATTTACGAAAATAAGCCGCCAAAACTAGATAAGGTAGATTTGCCTTCAATTCCTACTGAACAAACGATTGTTGTGCTGCCATTGGACGGAAGACCGCCATGTACTAAATTTGTTTCAGATTTAGGCCTTTTGGCATCTGTCAAAGTAATTCTACCGCCAAACGTCCTACTTGGCAACTACACCGAACCTGCCCAAAGACATGCTCTAGTAAATTGGCTTAATGAAAATATTGAAAATGCTGATTCGGCAATCATTTCCTCAGACCTTTTAATACACGGCGGCTTAGTAGGTTCACGTATTCCCGTCGGAACATTAAATGATGAGAATGGCTTTCTTAACTATTTAGAAACCCTGCGCAAAAATAATTCTGCTAAAGCCCTATATATTTATTCAATCATCCCTCGACTTTTAATTGCCGACCAGCTTATTCCCGACTCCTGGTGGCAATGGCATCTGATGCGTTGGGCTGCCCTGCAGGATATTCAGGACACTTTTGGTGATCCCCTGAGCTTCAAGGAACTGCAGCGCTTTGTTGATGAAATACCGCCAGAAATAATTGATAAGTATTCAGCACTTTATCGCAACAACGGTGCTTTCAACCACAGGCTTCTGGATGCTGCAGTTAAAAATAACATTGATATGCTGATAATAGGACAGGATGACGGGCAACCGTTCGGATTGCCAAACCTAAATCGGAATCGTGCACTTTTCTATCTTGAACATAATAATCTGCTTAATAAATATCACACAACACGAGGTGCTGATGAATTAGGCTGCTTAGTTCTTGCAGCCGACCGCAACCGCAAATGGTATTATTCGCCAAAAATTTTTGTAGAATACTCTTCGCCGCGTGTTGCTGAAATAATAATGCCCTTTATGTCATGCAGCGTTGGCGAAACCGTTAATGAAAAAATTGCGATTATTGGCGGCAAAACCGTTAATGACCCGTTGCAAGCTGATTTCATACTTTATGTCCATTGCGGTAATGCCGCAACTGTAAATCTCGAGGAAAAAGCTAACCACCTAAAAAAATTAATAACAGGACAAACCCCTGTTGCTTTGGTTGATCTTTCTGCTAATTATGATATTAAAGAAACTATCTTTCCACATCTTATTAATAATAATACCCCATTAGTCCGTTTAGCTGCCTTTGCCGGCTGGAATACAGTAAGCAATTCTGTCGGTACGGCAGTAGCGCAAGCAAGTATCTTTACAGGTCAGAAGAAACGTCTTCCTGAAAAGGACATGCCAACCTTATATGCTTTAAACCTACAGTTCAATCTGGACCGTTTTTTTGACGATTGGGTTTATCAAAAAACCATGCATTATAAGCTTGCTAAGTTACTTAAAATAAGAGAAATGGATCCCTATGCGCTCGATTATGATACCCTCAAAGTCAGCAAGTTCATCAAAAATGAAATGCAGGTTTATAAAACTACTCTGTTTTATGACAACCTTTGCCGCTATCCTTTCTACAGCGACGAAACAAAAGATTATTATTTGTCTTCTATCGACATCGATATTACATTGCCTTGGGAAAGAATTTTTGAGGTTGGATTGTCAACTAAAGCAACTTTCGGAACACGCTCCAGAGCCGATAAAACCAAATAGTTAACGCAAAACTTATTTGACAAACAAAATACAATCTTATATAATGTAAACGTTGTAACGGGGCGTAGCGCAGTTTGGTAGCGCGCTTGGTTCGGGACTAAGAGGCCGCAGGTTCGAATCCTGTCGCCCCGACCATGAAAATTTAAGACTCTCGATCTTTTCGGGAGTCTTTTTTCATTTCTAAAATTGTTATTTGGTAACAATCTGGGGACATTTTATTACCAGCATTTTAAAAACCATCAACAGATACAAAAAAAGTCTGAATCACAAAAATGATTCAGACTTTTTCATATTAACCCATAGCGACAACGCGTACATTATCAACTTCAAAAGCTTCCATGATGGCTGCAACACAATCGCGTTCAATATTGGTACGATGCAATTCGTTATCAGCGATCAGCATGATTGCACTGCCACTTTTATTGATATTATGTACTGAACTGATGTACTTTTTGAATTTATCAGGTCCAAGCAAATCACGCAGCTTAGCCAGACCTTCCATCAAATAAGGTTTCTCTTTGGACATTCTTTCTTCCAACGGTGTAAAAGGTATGGTAACAACCCTTGTATCAGTTGCCACAACAAACTTTTCTTCATTTTCTCCTGGAACAACTAAGTCATCTCTCATTATATTTCCTCCTGCATTTATCTAAGATATTTATAATTATTGTCAAAATAATTATAAAGTAACCTTCTACTAGAGTCAAGTTAAGCAGGATTATTGACTATTTCACCGAATTAATGCATTAAGTTCATAAATGGAAGGAGTGTAATTATGTCTTTTCTAAATGATTTTAAAAATTTCGCAATGCGAGGCAATGTAGTAGATCTTGCTGTCGGCGTAATTATTGGCGGTGCCTTCGGCAAAATCGTATCTTCGCTGGTAACTAATATTATAATGCCTCCTGTAGGGCTCCTGCTCGGCGGTATGGATTTCAAAGAATTATTTATTAATCTTTCAAACAAACCCGTTACCTCTATTGCTGAAGCAGAAGCTGCCAAAGTCCCGGTAATTGCTTATGGGCTATTTCTCAACGCGGTTGTAGATTTTTTAATTGTCGCATTCTGCATTTTTGTTCTAATCCAACAGATAAGTCGTTTAATGCCAGCACCTCCACCTGCTCCACCTGAAAGAAAATGCCCCTTCTGCTTCGGCACAATTGACGAAAAAGCAACACGCTGCCCACATTGTACATCCCATTTAACAGAAGAACATGCTTGACATTAAACAGCAAAATTGATATATTCGTATACAGTTAAATACAAAGCCATGACCAAGAAAAGTAAGTACTGACTGTTACTATAGAGAGATGCGGGCCGGTGAAACGCGTCGTACAGAAGTTACTGAATACACTTGTGAGCTGTCAGTCGAAATGGTAGTAGGCCAGACCGGGTAACTCCGTTATAAGTTTTTAAGTGGTTCCTTTCTTGAGGAACAATCAGGGTGGTACCGCGGGTTTACTCGTCCCTTTCCATTTGCGTGGAAAGGGATTTTTTATTTTTATTTTCTTTTCAGCAAATAATTTTATTAAAGTATTTAGGAGGTTTTTTAATGTCAGTTTATGATTTATTGCAGGAACGCGGATTTTTAAAACAACTATCACATGAAGAAGAAATTAAAGAATTACTGGAAAAAGAAAAAATAACCTTTTATATTGGTTTTGATCCTACTGCAGACAGCCTTCACGTTGGTCACTTTATAGCTCTTATGCTAATGGCTCATATGCAGCGTGCAGGTCATCGTCCAATTTGCCTTCTCGGCGGTGGCACAGGCATGGTCGGTGACCCCAGCGGCAAAGACGAAATGCGCAAAATGCTAACGCCAGAATTTATTAATCACAATATCGCCTGCTTCAAAAAACAAATGTCTCGTTTCATAGATTTTTCCGATAACAAAGCCATCATGGTTAACAACGCTGATTGGCTCCTGAATCTTAACTATGTTGATCTGCTGCGGGAAGTCGGAGTACACTTTTCAGTAAACCGCATGTTGACAGCTGAATGTTTCAAAAAACGTCTGGAAAAAGGCTTATCTTTTTTTGAATTTAACTATATGATAATGCAGGCCTACGACTTTTTAACACTTAATCGTGGATATGGCTGCATTATGCAGTTAGGCGGCGATGACCAATGGTCGAATATGCTTGCTGGCGTTGAACTCATTCGTCGTAAAGAACATAAACCAGCTTATTGCATGACATGCAAACTTCTTACCACCAGCGAAGGCGTCAAAATGGGTAAAACCGTTGGCGGTGCACTTTGGCTTGATCCAGAAAAAACAACTCCTTACGACTTTTATCAATACTGGCGTAATGTCAACGACGCCGATGTAGAAAACTGTCTGGCACTTCTCACCTTCCTGCCTATGGAAGAAGTACGACGTCTTGGATCTTTGGAAGGATCTGAAATCAACAAAGCAAAAGTCGTACTGGCTTATGAAGTAACTAAGCTTATTCACGGTGAAGAAGAAGCATTAAAGGCTAAGGCTGCGGCTGAAGCTCTCTTCGGTGATGGTTCCAATATGGAAGATGTCCCAACAATAAACGTAGAACCAAACGCAATTGGTACCAAAATAATTGATATACTTGCTTCAAATGGTGTTTTTGCAAGTAAAAGTGAAGGGCGTCGTCTGGTTGCTCAAGGTGGGCTTTACCTCGACGATATAAAAATTAGTGATGTTGAGGCTGAATTAACTACCGACTTATTCAATGATGATAAAAGCATTCTTATCCGTAAAGGGAAAAAGAAATATTATCGTTTGATTATGGCTTAATTGCTGAAAGATAATAAATAAGGGTTGCCCATTTTTTGGGCAACCCTTATTTATTATCACTTACAAGATTAATTATAACCTCTGTAGCCTTAAGCATTGATTGCAGTGGAATATACTCGTACACACCATGAAAATTGTGTCCGCCGGTAAAAATATTAGGGCACAACAGGCCAACCTCTGATAATCTTGCCCCATCCGTTCCACCGCGTACAGGGATAATTATTGGTTTTACACAGCTTTTTTCCATAGCGCTCACGGCCCTATCGACAATGTAATATGAATTTTCGAAAAAACTTTTCATATTAACGTAAACATCTTTTAACTCACATTTGATCGTATCATGACCATACTTCTGGTTCATGAAGTCAACAAGTCCAAGAACAATATTTTTCTTTTTTTCTAATAATTCCGCGTTATGATCACGAATAATCATATGCATAACAACTTCGTCAGTATTGCCTTTAATTTTGGTTATATGAAAAAATCCTTCATAGCCATCAGTATATTCAGGGCGCTCGCCAGCAGGCAATTCATTTTGCCATTCTGCCGCCAAAGTTATGGCATTGATCATTTTCCCTTTAGCAGAACCAGGATGAACACCACGTCCTTTAATAAATATTTTCGCATCACAAGCATTAAAAGTCTCGTAATTTAGTTCACCAAGCTGTCCACCATCGATAGTATAGGCAAAATCCGCGCCAAATTTATTTAGTGGGAAAAAGTCCGTGCCATGTCCAACTTCTTCGTCAGGGGTAAAAGCAATTTTAACAGCACCATGTTTTAATTCCGGATGTGCGATAAGATATTCACATGCGGATACTATTTCGCATATACCTGCCTTGTCATCAGCGCCTAACAAAGTCTTACCGTCAGTAGTTACTATGTCTTGCCCTATGTAATTCAAAAGCTCCGGAAACGTCTTGGGTGATAAAAATATCTCTTTTTCACTGTCCAGAACAATTCTTTCACCTTGATAAGATGTATGCAGCCGTGGTTTGACATTCGCGCCGCTTGCTTCGCCGGAAGTGTCCATGTGTGCTATCAAACCAATAGCAGGAGAACTCCCATCATCATTGGCGCGCAATGTTGCTAACAAATAACCATTTTCATCAAGCGAAACATCACTCAAGCCAATAATATTTAATTCTTCCTCAAGAAACTTAGCAAACACCAGTTGTTTTTTACTGCTGGGAAACGTTTTTGCCTCATCCATTGATGTAGTTTCAAACTCAGTATAACTTATAAAACGTTTTAATAATTTATCCTTATCCAGCATTATAACGCTCCTAATACAGTAAAATTTTATCAAGCTTTACCGTGAAGGTAGTCAAGCAGCTGACGGGCAACTCTGCCATTTCTGCCTGTATGGCCCATTTCCCACTTAACAGCTTCTGCTCTCAGATCCTTAGACGAAATCTTAAGTTTTTCATCTTTTGCCATCTTTTCCAATAACGCAAAGTACTCTGCCTGATCCATCGAATCATAAAACAACTTTATGCCAAAACGATCAGATAATGATACTTTCTCATTGATACTATCACGTCCATGCAGTTCATTCAAGTTCTGATCTTGCCATACCTCTTTAATTATGTTTCTACGATTAGAAGAAGCATAAAACAAGACATTATCAGGTTTTACTTCAAGACCGCCATCAAGAATAGATTTTAAAACTTTATATTCCACCTCGAACTCCTCAAATGATAAATCATCCAAAACAATTACAAATTTCTTCCCCCATTTGCTGAGTTCTTGCATTACTTTCGGTAGCTGCACAAAATTATCTCGGCTAACCTGAACCATGCGCAAACCATCTTCATAAAAATGATTGCCGATTGCCTTGATTGAAGATGATTTGCCGGTACCACGATCACCAAAAAGCAAAATATTATTAGCCGGCTTATTTTTTATAAATGCTTCTGTATTTTTAATCAGTTCCTGTTTCTGTCTTTCATAGCCATAGATTTTATCAAAAGTCATATCCGAATAATTGTTTATGCCGGTGAGCCTCTCTTTTTCTCCATCCCAATTAAACGACACAAAATCAGCCATGATGCCATAACCATATTTCTCATAATATTGGCACAAGGCTTTTGTAGCAATTTTGGCATCATCATCCTCACCATAATTAAAAAAACATTTTTCTAATATTTTACGTCCTGCCAGTGGCCTAATGTTTGACGGGATATAGTTACCAAGCAGTTCATGGTTTTTAAAACGTTGAAAAACTTCTGCAAGAAAATCCCTTAAAATTATTATGTCACCGGCTACAGCTTTGATCAAGCCTTCACCAATAGCTCCATTATTCTTTTCCGCTATGCAACAAAAGACATTTTTTTGATGACTGATCGCATGCATTATATATTCAACAGGAATAATTCCCATCAGGCCATAGTCTTCGGCCTTTTCGATGAGTTCACCATATAAATCAGGGTTGGAAACCTCTTTGGGCTTTCTAAGCGCAACGATGACAGGATCGATAAGCAAGTTGCGAAAAATTAAGAGGTTGTTGAGATTGACATAACAATTCATTTGTTTTCATCTCCGCTCGTTAAATTATCTAACATATCACTAATAGTGATTTTAAAAACGGGGTGTATAACATCACCGGCGATTTCAGCCAGCGGCGCCAAAACAAAAAATCTGTTCTGCATATCAGGATGAGGCAAAATAAGGTCATTTTCCGTGACAACCAAATTGTCATACAACAATAAGTCAAGGTCAATGTTGCGCTCACCCCAATGTCTTTTTCGTACTCTCCCCATCTTTAGCTCAATAGCAAGCAACAATCTTAATAAATCATGTGCTGCAAGCTCGGTTTCGATCTTTGCTGCGGCATTAATAAAAAAAGGCTGGTCCGTCACTCCATAAGGCTCAGTCTCCAAAAGTGAAGAAACAGCCAATACTTTCAAACCAGATTGTTCCATATAATTTAAAGCCGCAGTAATATTTTGTTTTCGTTCTCCCAGATTGCTACCCAACGCGATATAGGCTATTGACATTTTAAAATAGCCTCCAACATACGAATAGCCTGTATATTTTCCTTTACATCATGAACTCGAACCATATTGGCACCAGCATAAACCGCTTGACAACTGGTTGCTATAGTTCCAGCCAAGCGTGCTTCCGGCGGAATGTCACCAAGCACTTTGCCAATTGTTGATTTGCGGGAAGCAGCAAGCAATACTGGATATTCAGAGCATGTCATTGCTCTTAATCCCTGCATTAATTTTAAATTCTGCTCTGTATTCTTAGCGAAACCAATTCCTGGATCCAGAATTATTTTTTCTTTAGGGAAATCATGCCCCCGGAGGAATTCAGCACGTTCATCCAAATATTTCGTTACTTCTTCAACAACATTAACATACTTGGTGTTTTGCTGCATATTTTTAGGTGTTCCACGCATATGCATTAAAATGACCGGAGCATTGTTTTTAACAATAACATCAATCATTTTTTCATCATATTCCATAGCACTGATATCATTAATAATATCTGCCCCGGATGAAAGAGCGGCCTTAGCTGTTTCTGCATGATAAGTATCAATAGAAAGAATGCTTTGCGGATATTCTTTGCGCAAAGCTTGGACAACCGGCACTATTCTTGCCATTTCTTCCTTAGGATTAATGCTGTCAGAACCTGGTCTTGTTGATTCGCCGCCAATATCAAGTATCTCCGCACCTTCGCTCAGCATTTGTCCGGCACGATTAATGACTTCATCAAGACTGCCTACTCTTGAGCCAGCATAGAAAGAATCAGGCGTTATATTTAGAATGCCCATTACAACAACATGGTCATATTCCAAAATACGGTTATCAGCCAATATTGTTTTAAGCGGAGCCTTTTCGAGAAAAGACTGTAGCTCTTCCCGAATTTTTGGCAAGCCAAAATAAGGCATCATAGCCATCTTTTGCAACAAAAGCCGATAATGTTTTTTTGTGCCCAAAAGTAAAATATCGCTGTGATCCTGTGCACAAACCACACACCCGGCGTGAATAGCACAGTCACCTCCGCAGGCAAGCATTTCTTGCTTGATAATATTAGCAGCCGGAGTACGTACTTTGAGAACCTTCAAAGGCATAATCGCTGATTTATTCATGAAAGTCTCTACACTTGCCGGATGTACACCAATGTTTTTCAGTTCGTATCTTAAATTGCAGCTTATGATAGGCAAAATCATTCTGGGTTCACCTTCCACCCTTTTTCAACACACGCGAAAGCGTTATGATTGTGGATACTCTCGATACTCTCTACAGTGGCTCTATACCATTTTATTCTTCTGTCACCTTCAAGCTGAAGAGCAATTTCTCTGACTGCATCTTCCACAAATCGTGGATTTTCATAAGCATGCTCAGTGACATATTTTTCATCCGGTCGCTTCAAAAGAGAATATATCGGTGAACTGGCTCAAGCTTCAGCCATTGTTACCAGCTCTTCCAGCCAAACCATCTCATTGGAATTAATTTCAATTTTTGCTATGGCTCTTTGGTTGTGAGCGCCATAGACACTGATTTCTCTGGAACATGGGCAAAGCGTATGAATAGGGATTTCCGCACAAATATAAAGCTCAAATTCCTCACCTTTTTCAGCTCTGAAACGGCAATTAAGGTCAAGAGGAGCCTTTTGACCGGTTATAGGTGCTTCTTTTTGAATAAAATATGTGAATTCAAGCTCCAGCATTGCCTTCTCTGCTTGCAGTTTTTCCTTCAAAGCATCAAGAATGTGTTCAAGAGCAAAAGGTGTGACAGGCCCAAATGATTGAAGACATTCTACAAAACGGCTCATATGTGTACCGCGCATATCATGAGGCAGATCAACCGCCATGCTAATTGTCGCAACAGTACTCTGTATGCCTTTTTCCCTATCTTTCATACTAATAGGCCAACGCAGATTTTTTATTCCAACGTTTTTCAATGGGACTTGCCTTAAATCGATCTCCCCTTGAACATCCTTTAACATTTGGTTACCCCCTGTATGCTATTCCGCTGGTTTTTGTTTCCCAAACCTCAATTTCATACAAATCATAATTGTCGGAATGCAAAATTGGTTTCAACTGATTCCATACCCACATGGAGATATTTTCCGCAGATGGCTGCGGCAATATGTCATTTATGCATGAATGGTCCAACGTATTCAGGACAGCTTCCTTAACCACCTCTTTAAGCCGCACAAAATCAATGACCATGCCTTCCTTATCTGGCGTTCCTTCAATTTTAACAACTAGTTTATAAGTATGCCCATGCAGCTTTTCACATTTACCGTTATATTCTGGTAAATAATGAGCTGCATCAAATTCAAATTCTTTAATAAGAATCATCTTCTTGCCCCTCCTCGTCTAAACCGTAAGTCCTGCAAAATCATCTTGTTGCCGTAAAGCCTCATAGGCCACTATAGCAACAGAATTAGACAAATTAAGTGAGCGTGCTTCAGCTATCATAGGTATTCTAACACAGGAATCCAAATATTCCATACGCAGCTTTTCCGGCAAGCCCGCTGTTTCTTTGCCAAAAATCAATAGGGACTCAGAATCATATTTTACATCTGTATATCTCTTATGTGCTTTAGTAGTTAAGAGAAATTTAGAGTTGTTTTTAAATTTCTCAAGAACTTCATATACAGAATCATAATAACTTATATCGACCAGATTCCAATAATCCAATCCAGCCCTCTTGAGATATTTATCGTCAACAGAAAAACCCAATGGTCTGACCAGATGCAGTTTGCAGCCTGTCGCCGCACAAAGCCTGGCAATATTACCAGTGTTTCCTGGTATTTCAGGCTCAACTAAAACAATATGCATAAACTTTCACCTCTCGTGTTCATTTTAACATAAAAAGATAAAGTGCACAGCCATATTTTACCGCTGTGCACTAAAATCAACCATCAGATTGTTTAACAATAATAAGCAAAAATAAGTTTGAATTAATTATTCAATAGGCATCGCAAGCATTTTACTATGTAAATCAAAAATCTTTTCGCTGTACTCGTTGCTCATAGCCCAATTACCATTAAGTGAATGCCAGGTTGTTAAATAACCACTTGTTTTTCTCATCTTATGGACTAAATCATAACGTGGGTCAACAATCCCGGTTTTAGGCTCACGCTCAGTAGAATATGCCAACAAATGCTGTATATGTGCCCTTACACCAATTTCAGGTGTTCTGAAACTAGCGCCTGCAACACTTTTGCTAATAGTACCCAAGCCACAAAAATTATTTTGATTTGGTTTAACGGTACCACCAAACTTGAAAAAACCTGTCTCTAAAAGCGCCTGGCACAAAGCTAAGTCAGCTCTAATGCCTTCCCTGGTACTTTCCGCATAATAGTAACGCACAATCTCTTCAGGGCTTAATTTCAATTTCATATCTCTATTGTTCTTCTTGAGAAAGGCAACTGCTTGACTTTCGGTAACCTTGGATTCGCCGGTAATTGTGATAGTTTTGTAGTTTGCTGGCAGCTTACGTTCAGGTTTCATAATTTTGATTTCAATATTTTTTCCCTGCGGTGCATTGATTGTTTTATCCTGCGAATTTCCTGTTTTGCAGGATAGACCAGGAGTTCCGCTATCGTTACCTTGCACAACCTGATTGGGAACTTGCTGCTTATCTTTCTCATTAGCAGCTATCGGAGATACTTGTTCAACCTTTGAAGTTATTTTTTGTTCCGAGGCCTGAACTGTTCCGGTAAAAAAAATCACAATGGACACAACTATTATTGCATTCCAAAATTTTTTCATAAGAATCCTCCCCCGGCTAAGTCTATTTCAAAACCTTTTTATTCGGGAATAAGTACAAACTTGCAAACATCACAAGCACCGCGACTACTGTTCCTGTTGATGAGGCATTAAGAATCCACAATCCTTTACCAGCATAGCCAAATTGCAAAGTCAAAGTTGTGCTTACGCCGGCTATTGCTGAAATAAAAGCTCCCTTAGTCGAAGCCTTATCACAAAATAGTCCCACGAGAAAAGGTGCCCCAATTGATACAGTCATCAGAGAATAGAAAATCTTTAAAGCGGTAATAATATTAGGCATCCATAATGCAAATAAGACGCCCAATAACCCACAAATTAGTGTTGCAACTCTGCTGACTTTCAAAAGTTCTTTATCAGAAATATCCGGTTTTAAGAAAGTCTTATATAAATCGTTCGAAATAGAAGATGAAAGCATATATAAAACAGCATCTGCAGTACTAACTTCAGCAGCAAATATAGCAGCCAAAGCCAACGCTGCAACTCCAAAAGGCATAAGCTCTTTCATAGCCGTAGGAAGAGCAAGTTCCGCATTTTTTAAATCAGGGAAAGCGGCGAAAGCACACATGCCCAGGATCATAGGCAAAAACGCAAAGCCAAACTGCACTAAAGCATTAAGCATAGTACCTATCTTCACAGCCCTTTTATTTTCTGCGCTGTATATTTTTCCAATAAGTCCAGGTGATATACAAAAGGCTGGCACTAACATAAGAAAATAACCTATTATAGCAGTGTACCCGATACCATCCCAAGAAAAATACGCTGCTGTTTTTGCTGAGTCAGCAAAATTTGTTCCAACCATGGTTTGCAAACCTGCCCAACCGCCAACCGAGCTCAAAGCGTATGGTGCTGCTAAGCAAAATCCGGCAAAGATAACCACTACTTCAACAATATTGACAACTGCAGCGGAGAGTACACCACCTGCCGTAAAATAAAGAGTAACCACAGCAGCACCAATCATTGTTCCCGTTGGTTTATCAATACCTGCAACAACATCCAGAATCCATGCTATACCAATAAGTTGTCCTGAAAACAAGGCTAAGGTTCCAATAACCATCATACTGGATATAATACCGCGAAAAGCATGCGCATAACGAAGGTCAAGATAATCACCCATTGTATAAAGATTATACTTTTTAGCAATTTCCCAAACCTTTGGCCCTACAATAAACGCGAGGATTATTGATCCCATCGCTGAACAGCCAATCCACCACCAACTGGAAACGCCATGTTTAAAGGCAAGGCCTGTAACCCCTACAGTTGAACCTGCGCCAATATTGGCTGCAATCAAAGTAGTAAACAACAGCTGCCAGCTAAATTTCCGATTACCAACGAAAAAATCCGATGCTTCCTTAACATGTTTACCAATAAACCAACCTATCCCTATCAACAAAACAGCATAACCCAATATGCTTATCAAATATATATTCATTTATTCACCCCTATTATACTTTTCAACTACTGTTTCTGACAATAAAACTAAAAAAATTTTACTTCATTTACATTAGATTGTAAAGGATAAAAAGTGTATGTTCAGTAGCTTTACAAGCTCATTTCGTTTATAATTACAGTTAATAAAGATGCTCGAAGGAGTTGATTTTCATGAAAAAGTTCCATTATATCCACCACGCATGTTTTATACTCGAGACCGAGAATGACGCTATCATTTTTGACCCATTCCTGGATGGCAATCCAAGCGGAGTTAAACCTGCCGATATCAAGGTTTCCCATATCCTGGTATCACACGCTCATGCTGACCATTTAGGCAGTGCCATTGAAATTGCTCACAAAAACAAAGCGATGATAATTTCAACAGCCGAAATTGCAAATATGGTTTCAGAAAAAGGTTGTGCAGCACATGGCATGCATATAGGCGGCTCTTATTTATTTCCCTTTGGGAAAGTGAGAATTACTCCGGCCTTCCATGGCGCAGGCATAGCTGGTGGCCATGCCTGTGGTTTTATTGTAGATTTTTATGGCACTACAATATATTTTGCAGGTGATACAAGCCTTTTCAGCGATATGAAGCTTTTAGGCGAACTTGAGAAGATTGACTATGCTATATTGCCTATTGGTGATAATTATACAATGGGGCCTTCCGATGCTGTTAAAGCAGTTGAACTGCTAAAAGCCAAAGAAGTTATTCCTATTCATTACAACACCTGGCCGGTAATTGCTCAAGATCCGGAAAAATTCAAAAAAGAAGTTGAACAAAAAACGCCAGCCAAAGTTCTGATTGTTAAACCAGGTAGTTCAATTGAACTAAGTTAATTATTTTTGCGGGCATAAGTAAGCATAACTACAGAATGTACATTTTCCGGGCAGGACTGCAAAGTCCTGCTCTTCTTTTTTATTACTGATGGCTTTGCACTTTTTGATTATTTGATTAAAAGCGACCTCTCTATTAATCGGCAGTTCCCATTTACTATTGTTTTGCAAGAAATGAAGAGTCGCAGTTCTGACTGGTTTTCTATACAGACGTTCAGCAGCCAGCACATATAAAGCCAATTGCTCGGCGTAACCTTTCACGTCTTCGTCTGTCGACGGCGGCTTCCCCGTTTTGTAATCAATAATACCAAAATCACCCTCAGGATAAGTATAAAGACAATCAATGCTACCCGTAAACCAGAATTCTTTACCATCATCCTCAATCAATGGCAGGCAGAAATTCTCTTCAGTTTTTTTCTCCAAGGCACTTATTTCGTGGTATAAATCACTGCCAAGATATGAGGAAAGCATGCTGCTTGCAGCTTCCCTGACCCTGTGCTGAATAACAATCGGAATATGTTTTTCTATTGCGTAATCAAGGGCCTCATCAAAACCGTAATGCTCGATATTTTCCATTGCACTATGAATTACAAGGCCCAAAATATTGGCGGGCAATGTGCCTTTGCAAAGTTCGCTGTCCTTTTCAGAGAAAACCTCCTCACTACCTGGCAGCTGAGCTATATAGTGATAGAAGAAACTGCGAGGACATGTTTCATACTCCAAAAGAGAAGTTGCAGAATAAATCAAATGCCTTATACCGCAGCCTGGAAGTGGTTGAATTTGTTTATAGACTCGTTCATCAAAAGACCCCGTTTTTGTTTCGACTGTCGCTGTTTCTTGCATTTTAACGGATTTTTCCTCAATAATTTTAACATCAACAAGAGGCCCACCTTGTTTTTGCGCAAGTAGAATGCGCCTTAAAGAATCCAGCCATTCTTCGCGAACTTT
>JAAYVM010000098.1 GCA_012517145.1 Acholeplasmataceae bacterium | reverse complement strand
GTTCATAATGCCGATGCCGCCTACCAAAAGGCTAATTGCTGCGATACATCCCAATAGAGTAGTAATTGTATTTGCTGTTTCCATCATGGTATCCATCAACGCTGCCAAGTTACGTACCGAAAAATCGTCATCCTCGTTGGCTTTAATTTTATGTCGTTGACGCAATAATGTTTCAATATCTGACTGGACACCATTAATCACATTTTCGTTTTGGGCCTGTACCGTAATGCTGTTAACATAAGTAATGCCCATCATCCTTTGCTGCGCTGTTGTCAAAGGAATATAAACAACGTCGTCCTGATCCTGGCCATTAGCTGATTGCACTTTTACGCTCAAAACGCCAACAATTTTAAAAGGAGCCTTTTTGATACGCATAACTTTGCCGATAGGATCTCCTTCTGGGAAGAGATTGTCGACAATAGTCTGGCCAATTACAGCTACACGTGTGCGGCTCGACAAATCCTTCTCCGTAAACATGTTGCCTTGCTCAACCTTGAAATTTCGTATATCAATAATGTTCGGTGTCGTTCCCTCAACTCTGGTAGTCCAGTTTTGATTGCCGGCAACCAGCTGATATGAAGATTGAACAGAAGGTGCAACGTATGCTATGCCATCTATATTTTTTTCGATTGCAGAAGCATCTTCCGCTGTCAGTTTTACCCCTGAACCTGAGGCTAACCTTGCACCGGAAGAAGTTCGGCCGCCTGACTGAATAATCAAAAGGTTGCTGCCTAAGCTCGAAATATTATTCTTGATCTGCTCCTTAACACCAAAACCAAGAGAAACCATAGCGATAACGGCACCAACACCTATAATTATGCCCAGAAGTGTAAGAAAAGTACGCAATTTGTTGGTGATCATGCCATCCAAAGCCATTTTTACGCATTCCGAAAACACTATGGTCTACCTCCATTCATCCTTTACGATCTTGCCATCAACCATATGAATTATACGTTTCGTACGTTCCGCAATGTCCGGTTCGTGCGTTACCATTACTATCGTCTTTCCCGCATCGTTCAATTGACGAAAAATATCCATAATCTCATAGCTTGATTTCGAATCAAGGTTACCCGTCGGCTCATCAGCCATAATGATTGCCGGGTTATTAATCAAAGCTCTGGCAATTGCCACTCTTTGCCTTTGTCCGCCTGACATTTCATTTGGTCTATGATCAACGCGTTCACCAAGACCTACTGCTGTCAATGTTTCCCTCGCACGCTTTAAACGTTCACCTTCCGGCACCCCGGCATAAACAAGCGGCAAAGCGACATTAACGAGTGCGGATAAGCGCGGCAGCAAATTAAAATTTTGAAAAACAAAACCGATTTTTTGGTTACGAGTTCTTGCCAATTCGTCGTCGTCATAACCGCCAATTTCTTTGCCATCCAGAAAATACTGACCGGAAGTGGGCCGATCCAGGCAGCCTATGACATTCATCAATGTTGATTTTCCCGAACCGGACGGTCCCATAATCGAGGTAAATTCACCTGCGTTTATTTCAAGGTTCACATGGTCCAAAGCATGTACTATGGAGTCGCCCATCTGATAAGTTTTCATTATATCCTTCAATTCAATGACTGCCATCTCCATGCTCCTCTCTGTTTAGAAACGCGGTCCGCCGCCGATGTTTACTTTAGGTGTAGTCGCTGTTTTAGAGGCAGCACGCACCAAAACTTTATCGCCAACTTGTAAATCGCCGGTCACTTCTACTTTATCATCACCGCTGAGGCCAACCTTGACCTCTACATTTTTTGTTTCTTTAGTATTTTCGTTATAAACCTGCACATAACGTTTCTTACCTTCACTGCGCAGACAACTAATCGGCACCATCAATACATTATCCGCCTCACCAGTAATAATTTCTGTGCGCGCCGTCATCGTAGGAAGCAGTTTACCGTCTTTGTTGTCGACATCAACATAAACAGTGTAGTAAATAACGTTGTTAGAGGTTACTGCACTGCGAGATATCAAACGTACTACCCCATTAAATGTGATATCCGGGTAGGCATCAACCGTGAACTGAACTTTTTGTCCTACCTTAACCTGGCCGATATCTGATTCATCAACCAAAGTTTCTATTTGCATCTTGTCCAGGTTAGCAACAGACATCAAAACCTGCGGTGTGGAAATACCTGAAGAAACCGTCTGTCCTACCGGGGTAGGTTTACCTATAATATAGCCGCTGATCGGAGTATAAATAATTGTATCATTCACGTTGGAAGTTGCTGTATCATAATTAGCTTGCGCAACAATGTAATCAGCCTCTGCCGTGTCAAATTCGCTGCGGGCAATCGCACCTTTATTCATGAGCGTCAGATAACGATTGTAAGTTGCCAAGGCATTCTGCAATTTAGCGGCAGCCTGCGATTGAGTAGCAACTAACGTTTTGTCATCCAGGCGTAGTAATTTTTGACCTGCTTCCACGTGCTGATTTTCCTGCACATACACCTCAACTATACGACCGGTAATTTTAGAGTTTATCTGAACATTGTCCACCGCGCTCAAAGCGCCGGTTGCAGAAATCCCTGACGTAAGTTTGCCTCGTTCGACAGTTGCTGTCTTCTCAACCTTTTCCGGTGTCTTGGTACTCTGGTAATATTTGTACCCGCCAAAGCCAACAGCCGCTAGTAAAATAAGTGCTATGATTTTCATTTTGTTGTTTTTGAAAAACTGCATCATCATTCTCACGCTCGCATTCTCTATTTTCAAGTAGTCCTGCTTTATAGTACCCATTATAAAACAGCCTGACCCAACAGTCAAAAGTGTCTCTGTGACAAGTACGTGATTTTTTCATGTCATTGCTGCCATAAATGCCTTTAAAGCGCTGTTAACAAAAGGGCCGGCCTTTAATTAGGCCAGGCCCTTCCAGTTAACCTCTTATTTGTCCTGTTCCATTGATTAAATATTTTACACTTGTTAATTCCGGCAGGGCCATTGGTCCCCTGGCATGAAGCTTTTGCGTGCTGATACCTATTTCAGCACCAAAACCGAATTCAAAGCCATCGGTAAAACGGGTGGAAGCATTAACGTATACAGCAGCTGCGTCAACATTCTGCTGGAACTTTCTTGCGCTTTCATAGCTTCTCGTCACGATTGCTTCTGAGTGTTTGGTGCCATATTCGGCAATATGGTCAATCGCTTCGTCTATATCTTTGACTATCTTGACTGACAACCGCAAATCACCATATTCTTTTGCCCAATCTTCCTCTGTGGCCGGTTCTACTCTTGTATCAAAAGTCTTTGTCTGAGGACAGCCAAAAATTTTAACGCCTGCGTCAAAATAACGTTTCAACATAGCTGGCAAAAAGTCTGCCGCTATTTTCTCGTGCACCAATAATGTCTCCATGGCATTACATACTGCAGGGCGTGACACCTTAGCGTTAAACGCAATGTCTCTGGCCATGACAAGATCCGCGTTTTCATCAACAAACGTATGGCAAACACCGACGCCTGTCTGAATAACCGGTACAGAACTGTTCTGTACTACCATGTTTATCAGGCCTGCACCACCACGCGGTATTACTACGTCTACATAGCGGTCCATCCTGATTAATTCCTGCACAGCCGCACGCTCCACTGAGTCAATGAACTGCACAGCAGCTTTGGGAATACCGGCATTTTCAGCGGCTTCGGTCAATACTCCGGCAATCGCCTTGTTGGAGCGGATAGCTTCTGAACCGCCTTTCAAAATAACCGCGTTGCCTGACTTCAGACAAAGACCGATAGCATCAGCTGTTACATTAGGGCGTGCTTCATAAATTATGGCAATGACGCCAAGAGGTACCCGAACTTTTGTTAAATTAAGGCCATTTGCAAGCTGTCTGCCGGAGACGACTTCACCAACAGGATCAGCTAATTCAGCTACCTGCCTAAGTCCCTCCGCCATACCTTCTATTCTTCCTTCTGTCAGCATCAGGCGGTCAAGCATTGATTCGCTCATGCCATTCTGGCGGGCACTTTCCATATCAGTCTTGTTCTCTTCCAAAATATAATTTTTACAAAGGCATAGTGCTTCTGCCATCGCCTTGAGAGCATCATTTTTTACTATGGTAGAAACATTGGCTAATGAGCGGGCAGCTTTATTGGCAGCTATCGCTTGTTCCTCTATTTGTGATTTTACTTCCATTATTTTACCTCCTACAGAATGACCAAATCATCGCGGTGAATAACTTCGTCAAAATGCTTATGTCCGAGTATATTTTCAATCTCAGAAGTCTTGGCTCCCTTTATCACGTCTAATTCCTCAGAGGAATAATTGGAAAGACCTCTGGCTAGTTCACGACCAGCTTTATTTACTACGCTAATAGTATTACCAGCCTCAAATTCACCTTCTACAGCAGTTATACCGGCTGGCAGGATGCTGCAGCCGCCGGCTTTGCGTACTGCCTTGGCACAGCCGTCGTCAACAACGATTTTGCCTGCTATCCTTGCCCCAAAAGCCAACCAGCGTTTTCTGAACTGCAGGCGGTTTTCTCTGGAAACAAACAGCGTACCAACTTCTTCGCCCTCCAGGATACGGCTGATAGCATCTTTTTCTTCTCCTGAAGCAATGACCATATTAATACCGGAGCTCGTAGCCATCTTGGCAGCCTGGATTTTTGTGAACATACCGCCGGTACCAACCTTTGAACCTGCGTCACCTGCACTGGCTTCAATTTCTGGCGTAATATCCGTTACCTCGTGTACTAGTTTAGCATTAGGATCTTTTTGCGGATTAGCCGTATACAAACCATCAACATCTGAGAGGATGATCAAGAGATCAGCGTCTACGATACCAGCTACCAAAGCTGAAAGATTATCATTATCACCGATTTTCAATTCATCGATAGCAACAACATCATTTTCATTGACAATAGGTATTACTTTGTGCTCCAACAGCGCCAAAAAAGTATTACGGGAATTAGTGTAACGATGTCTGTCGACCGAATCAACTCTTGTCAGCAGCACCTGTGCTACAATCTGGCCATATTCCGCGAATATTTTTTCATAAGTGTGCATCAGCACACCCTGACCAACCGCCGCGGCAGCTTGTTTACCGGGAATTGTTTTGGGTTTTGCCGCAAGTCCCAGACGATCGACACCAACGGCAACCGCACCCGAAGAAACAAGGATTATTTCCTTGCCTTGGTTCGCCAGATCGGCAATTTCACGAGCTAGACGATCTATTCTGGAAAAATTTCTTTTACCGTTACCATAAGTGATGGTACTGCTGCCAACTTTTATTACAATTCTTTTTACGTCTTTCAGCGTTGCCCGATCAAAACTCAAACCACTCATCCCTTTACTGTTCTTTGAACTCAAATACCATGTCGCGAATGCGGACAGTCTGTCCTTCCTGTACGCCCTTTTCTTTCAGAGCTTCTTCAATGCCCAGTCTGCGCCAGATTAACTGGAAACGGTACAGAGCTTCATCATTGTCGAAATTCGTCATGGCGACAAGACGTTCTATATTCTTGCCTTTTACCTCAAAATCAGTATCATTACCCGGGATAATTTCAAAGCTGTCCGGATCTTCCTCGTCCAATTTTCCCATCTCTACTTCTTCCGGTTCTGGTACATAGTTTTGCAGCATTTCATAGGCTTTGTACATAAGTTCATCCAAACCTTCGCCGGTTGCCGCCGATACCTTTATAATTTCGCAGCCCTTGCTTTTAACGTATTCTGCCACACGCTCAAAATTCTCAGCTGACTCTGGCAGGTCCATTTTGTTGGCAACAACAAGTTGTTTTCTGCGCGCTAATTTTTCGCTGTAAAGAGCCAGTTCTTCATTGATTTTATCAAAATCTTCAACCGGATCGCGTCCGTCAAGACCGGAAACATCCAGTACATGTAATAAAACCTTCGTGCGTTCTATATGCCGCAAGAAATCATGTCCAAGACCGACGCCTTTATGTGCTCCCTCAATAAGACCGGGGATATCTGCCAAAACAAAGCTGCGCTCAGTATCAATACGCACCACGCCCAAAACTGGTGTAAGTGTCGTAAAAGGATACGCGGCTATTTCCGGTTTAGCTGCCGAAACACGCGAAATAATGCTGGATTTGCCCACGCTCGGATAACCAACCAACCCAACATCAGCCAGTAACTTCAGCTCCAGCTTTATCCAGCAGGAAGTTCCCGGCTCGCCCTTCTCGGCAAACGTTGGTGCACGGTTAGTGCTGGTCACATAGCATGCATTACCTTTGCCGCCACGTCCGCCCTTAGCTGCGCGGAATTGTTGTCCGTCTTCGGTCAGGTCTGCCAAGATAACGCCAGTTGTATCATCTTTAACCAAAGTACCCATAGGAACGCGTACAATTACATCGTCCGCTGCCGCACCTGTGCAGTTGCTGGCGCCGCCGCCGTTGCCTCTCTTAGCCACAAATTTCCGTTTATAACGGAAATCAATCAACGTATTAAGGTTTTTGTCAGCGACGATAATTACGCTGCCGCCACGACCGCCATTGCCGCCGTTCGGCCCGCCTCTTTCTACAAATTTCTCTCTGCGAAAGCTGCTCGATCCATCGCCACCGGCTCCCGCCTCGACATATATTCTTGCTCTGTCTATAAACATAATTCTATTCTCCTGTTTCTATTTATTGCATTCTTACACCACTATATATCCATTATAATACACAATAGCCTATAAGTGAACTAGCATTGCTGTCAAATAATGGACACATAAGCACTTACAGCCGCTTCCTTATGACAAAAAAATACCCGTGACATTTAGTCACGGGTATTCGTGAATTGCAAATTACATGGTTTCTGCAGTAGCAGGATATACGCTGATTTGTCTTTGGTCACGGCCTTTACGTTCAAAAGCAACGTTACCTTCAACCAATGCATAAATGGTATGATCCTTACCGATACCTACGTTATTGCCTACATGGAATCTGGTTCCACGTTGACGGACGATAATGCTGCCTGCTGTAACAAGCTGACCGTCATGAGCTTTGGTTCCCAATCTTTGAGCGTTGGAATCACGACCATTGTGGGAGCTACCAGTACCTTTTTTATGTGCAAATAATTGTAATTGAATCTTAATCACGGAATTCACCTCCTGTGTTCTTTAATACGAACACGCCGCGGATATTGTTCTGCAATATCTTTCAGAGCCATTTCCATGGTTGCCAGAATTGCTTGCGTCAAATCATCCGGCGTTTGCTTTAATGTTACTTTTAAATCACCGTCGCTGCACTCATAGGACAGCTCACGTTTTAAATGTTCTTCAAGACCATTAATAGCTGCTAATGTCAATACGGAAACCGCTGCACAGACAATGTCCTTGCCTTCTTCGGCATAATCGGCATGACCGTTGACTTCATAAGCTACCATCAGGTTTTTCTCATTTTTAAATAAATCGATTTTAATCATAGTGATTATTCTTCGATTTTAGAAATTTCAACTTTAGTATATGGTTGACGATGGCCTTGACGTTTACGATAGTTGGATTTTGCTTTATATTTGAAAACCAAAATCTTCTCGCCTTTGCCGTGTTCCACAACTTTAGCTGTTACTTTTGCGCCTTCAAGAACCGGTTTGCCGATTTTGACATCGCCGTCAGCAACAACAGTCAAAACTTGGTCAAAAACTACTTCTTCGCCTTCAGCTACCGGCAATTTTTCTACAGAAAGAACATCGCCTTCGCTAACGCGGTATTGTTTACCACCAGTTTGGATAATTGCGTACATGAGTTACACCTCCCTCTTCTAATACTCGCCAAATACGGTACTCCTACATCAGAGGAGTTTTAAGAACCTCTTCGTGCGGTCGGAGACAGACCTGTACAGTCTATACTAAGCTAATTTACCACAGCAGCAATCATTTGTCAAGAGCTGTATTATCCAGAATCGCAAAAGCTTCCACATGCAGCCTTTCATCTGGCTCCACCAAAATGCTGCAGGAAAATTCGCGTTCCATATGTTTGACATCATGCTTGATCAGCCACTCGGCCACCAACGGATGCACCTGGATCAGTACATTTTTTGCCGCCATGCGCTTACTCATCAGATGGCGCAGACGCCTCCTGATCTCTACGCTGATGGTTTCCGGCGACTGAACCCTGCCGCTGCCCTGACAGGTCGGACAGGTATTATATAATACTGTCGACAAATTCTGCCGGGCCTTTTTCCTTGTTATCTCCACCAGATTCAGCACGGTAATATCCTGAACCTTCGGTTTCATCTTATCGTCTGCCAAAGCACTGTTAAGCAGAGCAATGATTTCCTTTTGGTTTTCCTCGGAGTGCATATCAATGAAATCGACGACTATGATGCCGCCTATATCACGCAAACGCAGTTGCCTCGCTATCTCAGCAGCAGCCTGACGATTGATCTGCATGATCGTATCTTCCAAATCCCGGTTGCCGCTGAATTTGCCGCTGTTAACGTCAATGACCGTCATGGCCTCAGTATAATCAATGACCAGATAGCCACCGCAGTCCAACCAGACCTTACGGTCTGAAATGCCTGCGATCTGATCATTTAATTGGTAATAAGCGAAAACATCATCCTTGCTTTCGTGCAGCACCAATTTTGTTGGCAAATCGCTGCCCATATCGCGCAAAAGTTCGCAAACGCGCTTATAGACAACAGCATCATCCAAAATGATTTTATCAACTTGCTCTGTCAGGTAATCGCGCACTATCCTGACAGATAAGTCAAGTTCCCGATACAAAAGCATCGGTGCCTGCCCGTGCTGTGCCCTGGCACTGATAACCTGCCAGGTTGCAAGGAGCTGCCTGATATCCGCCAGTAATGGCTCATCAGGCACGCCTTCAGCTAAAGTACGGACAACGAACCCCAAACCTTCGGGTTTGTGAGCGGCCACCAGCGACTTGAGCCTTTGTTTTTCATCCTTATTGCTTATCTTGTGGGAAATACCGATATAATCCGACGAGGGCAGCAAGACTGCATACCTGCCTGGTAAGGCAATTTCTCTGACGACTGTGGGGCCTTTGGTGCCTCTGGCATCTTTGGTCACCTGCACCAATACCGATTGTCCTTCAGTGACATCTGAGTTTTCACCCAAAAAAAGAAAAGCGTTTTGTTCGCGGCCGATATCAACAAAAGCTGCCTGAATACCGCGCACTACATTTTTAACTTTTCCCTTGAAGACACTGCCGACCATATGCTGCTCACTATTGCGCTCGACAACATATTCCATCAGCTTACCGTCTTCTGTCAGTGCCATGCGCGTTTCTTCCGGCGTCGCACTGATAATGATTGTTCTCGGCATGGCTCTCCCCACTTTCCATCAATTCAGCTAAGCAATGTATTCAGGTTTTAAAAGAGGCATCTTTTTCCCGTCTTTATCAACTGCGTATAGATCTGTTCTTAATATATCAGCTTTTTCGACCAATAGCGGCAATTCAAAGGAATCCCGCAATACAAGAAGAAGCTCCGCGGCCTTCATGCTGCCGGTCGGGGTAATCTTGCAGGAAAACGTCAGCTGCAAGTTATCTCCAGCGCGCTCAGCCTCCAGATGGTCAATAAAACTTTTCACTTCGATTTCTTTGGTCATGCCTCTGCCTTTTGGAATCGGTTTCTGGAACAAAACGCTTTCTGCCTCATTGAACCGATCGACAGCAGCCTGCCAATTGCAGTCCTCCCTGCAAGGAACTACCACTTTGTAATCAGCGCCGCCTGCTTGCGCCATCAGCTTATCAGCCTTAGTATCAGCCAGGTCCGCTGCTAAAATACGTATGCCTGTTGGCAGGTTAACTGCTAATTTGATCATCGTAGATGGCAAATCTATTTCCTCAGCAAGCTCAATTTCCACAAATTCCGCCTCGCTGGTCACACCAACGCCCAAAGCAGAAGCCAAAGAAAATTTCATGTGAGGATTAAAACCTTCTGAATAGGCAACCGGCAGTTTAGCCCTTCTGATTGCTCTCTCGATGGTACGGACGTACTCCAGATGTGAGATAAAACGAATGCCTGCATCTTTTGTAATCTTAATTCTTAGCTTCATCATGACCCTGTTCTTTCCAATCTATGATTTTGACATCAAGATTTGGACAGACACCGCAGCCGCTGCATTTGCCATGGCGACAGTCCTCCGTCAATTCTTCACGCAAAGATTTTTGATATTCATTCCACAAAAATGCCCTGCTCACTGCAGGCTGAATATGCTCCCAAGGGAATATTTCATCTATATCCCTGTCCCTATTAGCATAGAAAGCTTTGTCGAGTCCGCAGTCACTTATTGCTTCCAGCCATCTGCTGTAGGAGAAGTGCTCAGACCAACCGTCAAATTTGGCACCTCTCTGCCATGCCAGATAAAGAGCCTTGCCCAGACGGCGGTCGCCGCGGGCGAAAACACCTTCTATGACGCTGGTTACCGAATCATGATATTGGTAGGTTATATTTTTGACCTTCAGGGCATCCTTCAACAACATCTGTTTGCGCCTGATTTCTTCAATTGTATCCTGACCCTTCCATTGGAAAGGTGTATATGGTTTGGGGACGAAGGATGACACGCTGACGGTAACTTTAGCGCCTCTGTGCCCTGTGACTTGAAAATATTTATACTGGACAGCTTTGGCAAGTTCAGCAATAGCCAAAATATCTTCATCGGTTTCACCAGGCAAACCTATCATGAAATAAAGTTTGACGGTTGACCAGCCTGACTCGAAGGCAGCTCCAACGGCGTTCATCAGATCTTCTTCAGTCACGCCTTTATTAATAACATTGCGCATTCTTTGGCTGCCGGCCTCCGGAGCAAAGGTCAGGCCACTTTTGCGTACAGCCTGCACTTCTTTAGCCAAATCAACTGAGAAGCTGTCAACACGCAAGGATGGCAGAGAAATACTAACTTTTTCTTCTTTGAGCTCTGTAATCAGGTCATGAATAAGCGGTGCCAGGCAGGAGTAGTCGGCCGTGCTGAGGGATACAAGAGAAATCTCATTGTACCCTGTATTATCAACAAGTTCCCTTGCCAATTGCTTCAGCAGCTCAGGCTTTCTTTCTCTGACCGGACGATAAACCATACCAGCATGGCAGAAACGACAGCCGCGGGTACAGCCCCTGAAGACTTCCAGCATAATGCGGTCATGCACGATTTCACCAAAAGGCACTATCGGTGCGGTTGGGAAAGAAATAGTGTTCATGTCCTTTACTACTCTTTTTTTGACAACTGCCGGTGCCATAGGATTATTGGCTTTAACCTTTGCCACTTTGCCATCCGGAAGATATTCAACATCATAGAAAGAAGGTACATAAATACCATCAATACGAACAACACGTTGCAAAAACTCGCTGCGTCCGCCAGGCAGGCCTTCACTTTGCCATTGTTTGTAGGCATCCATCAGCTCCACAATGATTTCTTCACCTTCGCCGATGATAAAGAAATCTACGAAATCAGCCAAAGGCTCAGGATTATATACACAAGGGCCGCCGGCAATGACAAACGGATCCTCATCGGTACGTTCTTTGCTGAACAAAGGTATTTGACCAAGATCAAGCATATTAAGAATGTTGGTGTAAGACAATTCGTACTGCAGCGTAAAACCGACAAAATCAAAATCTCTGAGAGTTTTCCCAGTTTCTTGCGACGTCAATGGCAAAGCATTTTCACGCATCTTAGCTTCCATATCAACCCATGGAGCATAAACGCGTTCAGCCGCAACCCCTTCTTCCTTGTTCAAGATATGGTAAAGAATTTTGAAACCCAGATAACTCATGCCTACTTCATAAACATCAGGGAAAGCCAGAACGATTGAGACCTTGGTATCTTCCGCCGTCTTGATGATACTGCCGAATTCACCGCCTGTATAACGAGCTGGTTTTTGCACCTGGCTAAGTATGTCTATGGGAAATTGTTTAGTCATATATTTCTCCTTACTTGAAAGTCAGCTTTTGCTGACGCATATTTATATTAAGCAATAAACCAATCAAAACCAGATTCGTAGTCAAGGAGCTTACCCCGTAGCTCATGAATGGCAACGGCACGCCCGTAACAGGCATAATTCCTGCCGTCATGCCGACATTGACCAAAACATGGAAAACAAACATAGATACTATGCCTGTCGCCAGTAAGGTGCCAAAATCATCTGTCGCATTCATTGCTATATTAAGACCTCGATAGATTACCACCAGGTAAAGAAGCAAAATTATCGTCGTACCAATAAAGCCAAACTCTTCGCCCGCAACAGCAAAAATAAAGTCTGTATGGTTTTCCGGCAGAAAGTTCAGCTGGCTCTGAGTTCCCAGGAATAATCCTTTACCTGACAGCATGCCTGAACCAATAGCAATCATCGACTGAATAACGTGATAACCTGCCCCTTGTGGTTCAAGACCCGGATCGAGAAAAACCTTCAGCCGCATCTTCTGATAATCATGCAGCACCATCCATAACAATGGTGCTGAAACAACGCCGATGCCAAACAAACGCGCAAAAAATTTCTTTTTAAAACCACAAATTATCATAAGTCCCAAAAGGATGGCTGCAAAAACCAGTGCGGTACCGAGGTCAGGCTGTTTCATTACCAACAGGAATGGGACCAAAACATAGCCGAAAACCGGAAGCCAGCTCCAGAAGGAATCAAGATCATCCAGCCGCGCATTAATAAAAGCCGAAAGGGCCACTATCATAATAATCTTGGAAAACTCACTTGGCTGAATGCTAACCGGACCTATCTGAATCCAGCGCTGAGCGCCAAGCGCTGAGTGACCAAGAAACATAACAGCGAGCAGCATCACCAAATTGAAGATATAAAGCCTTTTAGACACATCTTCCAGTAAGCGGTAATCAAAGCGCAAGGAAAAAAAGATGAATATCAAGTTAAGCACAGCGAACATGCTCTGCCTCTGCACATACCAGTAGCGGTCTTCTGATACAAGATTAATGTGCGTCGCACTGCCAATCAACGTAATTCCTATGGCTGTAAGCGCCAAAACAGCGAACAGCAGGACATAGTCCAATCTTTTCAGTATTCTGCCTATTTCCATTTTTAACCTTCCTACTGCTTTTTCTGAGTATTAACGATCGCTGGTTGCTTAGGCGGAAAAACATATTCGAATATCCGCTGTACAATAGGCGCTGCAGATACAGAGCCAAAACCGCCCTGATCAATAACTGCAACTACAACCAGATTTGGGTTATCGGCAGGAGCATAGCCAACAAACAAGCCATGATCCTTACCATGGGGATTCTCTGCTGTACCGGTCTTACCGGCTACAGGAACGGACAAGTTAGCCATCTGAGCGGCCGTGCCGCCTTCTTGGGCAACCGCTTTCAAAGCACTTTGCAGAAGTTCCAAAGTTTCTGCCGAAACTGGCAGGCGGCCAACTTTTTCAGGTTTAATTTCTTTGACAACGCTGCCATCGTCATTAACTATTTTATCCACTAAATGCGGTTTGTAAATATCCCCATTGTTGGCAACTGCGCTTAACATAACAGCTAACTGAATCGGCGTTGCCAGATTAAAACCCTGGCCTATTGCCGCATTAAAGGTATCGCCAAGGTACCAGTCTTCATCAAAAACCTTCATTTTATATTCAGGGCTCGCAATAATGCCCTCATTTTCACCAAAAAGATCAATACCGGTAGTCTTGCCAAAGCCAAACATGGCAGCATATTTCTTCAGTACGTCAATACCAACGCGATTACCAATCTCATAAAAGTATACGTTATCTGAAGCCGCCAGCGCCTTGTGGAAATTAAGCCAGCCCAACGCTTCGCCCTCAGCATTACCCATGGGGATCAGCCAATGTTTACCTGAGTCGAAAATCATTTCCTGGGGTGTAACCTTGCCTGTTTCCAAAGCTGCTGAACCAGTTACTATTTTAAAAGTTGAACCCGGTGGATACTCACCGGAAATAACTTTATTAGACATTGGGTCAAAAGGATTGTCGTTAATGGTCTGCCAATCCTTGGAGGATATACCATTTACAAACAAATTTGGGTTAAACCCAGGTCTGCTCACTAAGGCCTTAATCGCACCGTTGCGCGGGTCAATTGCCACGATGGCAGCCGCATTGGCTTTAGGGGCGAAACCGCTGGAGCGCAGATACTTCAGATGTTCATCGACAATTTTTTCTGCCTCGCGCTGTAATTTGGCGTCAACTGTGAGAACAAGTCCCTGTCCTGGCTTCGGAGGCAATTCATCTAGGGTTTGCACAACTCTGCCAGCAACGTCTACTTCTTCACGATAACTGCCATCAGTTCCACGCAGATAATTATCGTAATAACGCTCTAAACCGGATTTACCAACAATGCTGCCAGCCTTCAAATCAGTATTCTGTCCCTTACTGATTTCATATTCGCTGACTTCACCTACATAACCCAGAACATGCACAGCCAATTCATTGTTTACGTATTTGCGTATAGACTGCATTTCCAGCAAAATACCAGGCAAGTCCTCAGAACGTTCTTCAATCTTAGTAACCATTGCAGCCGAAAGGTTGCTTTTTATGCGAATCGGTTCATAGCTGTCTTCATTCTGTTTGATTTTTTCCAGAATCTGCTCAGGCGGTACTTCAATAATAGTTGCCAATTTATTGATTACAGCCATATCTGGTTTCTCATTAGTCCTCAGCAAAGAAACTACGAAACCAGGTTCATTCTTTACCAACTCTTCGCCATTACAGTCATAAATTATACCACGCGGCGCTAATATTTTTACTGCACGGATCCTGTTACCCTCTGATAATCGATAGTAATAATCGCCTTTATACAATTGGAGATAGGCCATTCTGCCAATTAACACCGCGAAAATTACCATCGATGCTATCATTAATAATTCCAAACGATATGCATATTTTTTATTGAGCATCGCGGTGTCTCCTCTCCTCAAAATTTTCTTAATAACTGTCTCGTTTTTCCAGCCAGGTCCCTATTTTTTGCAAAACCATCCACATCGGCAGGGAAACGATTAAATTTACAAACAAATAAAAAATAGTTCCTACAAAATAATCCAAAATCCAACCGGAAACGGAAGTTGTAACTATCACCAGCAATATAAAATGCGTAGTTTTAACGAATAAACTTGCTGCACCGACAAAGACGAAATAACCTTGTCCATTATCCTTAAAAACACGCTCTTTTGTTTCACCAATAAAAAAACCAACTAAAGCTCTTGTTACGATATGAAAGCCGAAAGTTGTGGGAGCAAGCACATCCTGAACAAGACCAACCATAGCGCCAAAAAGAGCTCCTTTATTGCTGCCGCTGAACATGGCATGAAAAACAACAAAAAGCAAAAGAAAATCCGGAGTAAGATTATTTCCCGGGAAAAGAGCAAACCACGAGGTCTGTAACGACAATAACAGCAGAAGAAAAACCGGCCAAATCAGTCCACTCATTTCACCGGCCCCCCACTCTGCTGCTTATTGGCATCTTTATCACTTTTTATTAAATTAGAAGGATTCTGATAGTCTGTTACTACCATCACTTCCTCTAAACGCCCAAAATCTACGGTTGGTACTATTTTGGCATGCTTCAGCAAGCCGCCGACATTAAGAGAAACTTCGGATACGGTACCAATTACCAAACCACTGGGGTGATTGCCTCCAAAACCAGAAGTTACAATAATATCGCCTTCTACTATGTCAGCATCACGCGCCATATTACTCATTTGCAAAACAGCATCACCGCCAGCCAGGCCATTGACGACACCAACAACGCGTGAATTGGCTCGCATCACAATACCGCCAGCCTTACATCTCGGGCTGGTAATCAGTAATACCCTGGAGGCATCAGGATAAGTTTCATCAATAATACCAACCAGTCCTGATGCATTAACAACAGCCATATTTTCCCTAATACCTGCATTGCTGCCAATATTAATGAGTACCGTGTCCTTAATATCTCCAATATTCTTACCAATAACTTTTGCTGTTTGGAGTTTCAGGTTTTTGGCTTCATTTTTATATTGCAAAAGATTGGATAAACGTTGATTTTCAGCCCATATCTCAGCCATCTGGATATTAGCATAGCGCAAAGTTTCAACTTCAGACTTTAATTTTTTGTTTTCTTCCTGCATAGTCGTTAAGGCAGCAAAAAAATCCCTAATAGAATCTGCATTATTTGATACTGCAACCAGTTTTTCGTTTACCGGTGCCGCAATAGCAACAATTGCCCTGTCAAGCCAGGGCAAGCGAGCCCTGCCTTGAATAGCCAGAGCCAGTAACAAAAACGCAATCGCCACCGCAATAACGGCTAACACACTTTTCTTACTCACAAGCGTGTTCTCCTTATTCCATTATTTTATATGCGGTTAGAAGCCGCCATAAAACCCTTTTTGTAGATATCAACATGTTCAACAGCTATACCGGTTCCTAAAGCAACACAGGAAAGTGCAGAATCCGAAACATATACAGGCATACCTGTTTCTTTACTCAATAAACGATCAAGATTACGCAGCAAGGATGCACCGCCTGTCATCACAATACCACGATCCATAATATCTGATGACAATTCTGGCGGTGTCCTTTCCAAGGTACCGCGAACAGCATCAATAATTCCTGCAACAGGCTCGCTTAAAGCTTCCTGAATCTGGTTTGCATCAATAGTCAACGTTTTAGGCAAACCAGTAACAAGGTCACGTCCACGTATTTCCATCTTGTCAGGATTCTCTACCTTCATTGCTGTGCCGATAGAGATTTTTATTTCCTCAGCTGTACGCTCGCCGATCAAAAGATTATATTTTTTCTTAATATATTGCACAATAGCTTCATCCATCTTGTCGCCGCCGATACGTACAGATCTGCTGACAACGATGCCGCCAAGAGAGATAACGGCCACCTCAGAAGTGCCGCCGCCGATATCAACAACCATATTACCGGTCGCTTCCTGTACAGGCAAACCCGCACCAATAGCTGCAGCCATAGGCTCTTCTATCAAATATGCCTCTCTTGCACCTGCCTGAATAGTTGCATCAAGTACTGCTCTTCTTTCAACAGCAGTTACGCCTGAAGGTACACCAACTACAACACGCGGACGTACGAAAGTTTTATTGCCTATTGCTTTTTTGATGAAAAATTTCAGCATTGCTTGTGTTATGTCGAAATCGGCGATAACACCATCTTTTAAAGGACGAATAGCCACAATATTGCCAGGTGTTCTGCCAATCATCCTCTTAGCTTCCGCTCCGATGGCTAAAACTTCGTTAGTATCTTTTTGCACTGCTACAACGGAAGGCTCTCTTATTACGATACCTTTTCCTTTGACATGAACTAGAGTATTCGCTGTCCCAAGATCAATTCCCATGTCCTGCGATAATGAACTCAAAAACTCAAACATAAATAATTTCCTCCTTAATATGACCCTACAAATAACTGTGTTCCTTAAAACTGAAATATTTCGCATCACCAATAATTATATGGTCCAGAACCGGGATTCCCATGTACTTACCAGCTTGTACCAAGGTATTTGTTAAATCCTTGTCTTCCTTACTGGGCGTTGGATCGCCTGATGGATGATTGTGTGCTGTAAGTATTGCAGCAGCATGATGAAGCACTGCTGGTGCGAAAACCTCCCTTGGATGGACAACGGATGAATTCAATGAACCCTCCGATATTTGCTTAATCTCCAAAACTTTATTCTTGGAATTCAAGAGCACTACTACAAAATGTTCCTTTGATTCATAACGCAATCGCGGCATCAGGAGTGCAACCCCATCTTCCGGGGAAGTTATGCTATCACGTGCGAGAGGTTCAGCGCCGGCAATGCGTCGGCCAAGTTCCAACGCTGCTATGATTATCGCAGCCTTAGCGTGGCCCAGACCTTTTGTTTTTGCCAGTTCCTTAACATCATGAACCTTAGCAATATTTTTTAAAATGCCATAATCTGCTGTTAAGTCCCTTGCTATATCAAGAGCCGACTTTTCTTGTGTGCCGGAACCAATAAGTATTGCTAAAAGTTCAGAATCAGTCAAAGCTGCGGCGCCGTTATTGATTAATTTTTCCCTTGGCCTGTCGTCAATCGGCAATTCTTTCATGTGGTAAGTAGTCAAAACAACTTCACTTCCAGCTCTGCTAACATCTGATAAAACCTGGTCAAGGGCAAGCCAACTACGTTATTATAACAACCATCAATGGTTTCTACCAAAAGTGCACCATAACCCTGTATGCCATAGGCCCCTGCCTTATCTAACGGCTCACCTGTTGCCACATAAGCCTCAATCTCTGCTTCCGTTAATTTACGAAAACGAACTGCCGTAGTAACGACATCAATCAATTCTTTTTCATCATGAAAGATTGCTACGCCAGTCATTACCTGATGTGTTTTACCAGATAAGGTACGCAGCATTTCTTTGGCTTCTATTGTATCTTTCGGTTTCCCTAATATTTTATTATCCAGGGCCACAACAGTATCAGCTGCAATAACTACATCACTTTTTTGGCACGTCGGCAGAACTTCCCGTCCTTTACCAAGTGCGTTGGTTCTTACCACATTATAAGCTGAACTATCCCCACCCTCTATTTCAGCAAAACTACTCGGGCATACATCGGCAAAAATACCTATTTGCGCTAAAAGTGCAAGTCTGCGCGGTGAAGCAGAGGCTAAAACAAAATGCATAAACTGTCATCTCCAGTCTATATTAAAACCTAAATACGGTCTAATATGAAAAGAGCTATTATCATCCCTAGGATACTGACAAGATTCGGTCTGAAATCAAAACCTGCGGAGATCTTCATAACGTAAAAATCAAGTGTCGCCGGTGGAACGGAAAAGACTTCATATCTTTGAATCAAAAACTTAGTATTCTCGCCAAAAAACTGTGATGCCTGTAAAGCATCGCCAATCATCCCACCAACAATAGCTCCGGTCACAACAAACAAAAATAAAGCCACGCCTCTTTTTCGACGTAACACTTTGATCCCCCCAATACCCTTCCTTGCGTATCGTCTGGTTTCCAATAAAAACCATTTCCATACTATAACGTGGAAAAATCCTGACTAATTACAGACAAATCTTATTTCTTTTACATTTCGTTAAAAACAGCTTCGTTTCTTCGATTGCCCAATAAGCCAATTTATATTATACCAAATTTGTCAAAGTATTAATACCGTCAACCTTGATAATTGTATGACAAAACTGTAAAATGAGAATTCTTGTTTGGCAAAAATAATAAGACCAGGAGATTTTGTTTACTCTCCTGGTCTTAGAAATAAAATTAACAAAGTAGGAAAAGTCTATATCATAATTTGAATGTTACAAAACATCTTTTGCCCTTAAAGCATCTACTTCTTCTTTGCTCATACCAAGCAATTCCTTCAGGATTTCCTCAGTATGCTGACCAAGAAGCGGTGCCGGAGTATCAACGGAACCTGGGGTTTTATACATTTTGATAGGTATTCCTGGGAGATGCATCTTGCCGGCAACCGGATGATCAACTTCAACAATCATATCTCTTGCTTTAATCTGCGGGTCATTAAGCACTCTGTCGACAGTGTTGATTGGTGCGCATGGAATTCCTGCTTCTTCCAGCATTGCCAGCCATTCGTCAATTGTCTTGGTTTTAAAGACATCATCAAGAATAACTTTCAGAGCTTTTTCATTAGTTGTTCTGGCACCGTTTGTTATAAATCTTTCATCGTTAATGAGTTCTTCTTTACCAAGCAGCTCACAAAGTTTTTTCCACAAACGGTCATTACCTGCACCAACAATAACGTAACCGTCGCTTGCTGTAAATCCTTCAAATGGTGTAATAGAAGGATGACGATTGCCAAGCGGTCCCGGAACGACCCCGTTAACAAGGTAACGGCTGATTGCATTTTCGAGCACTGCTACCTGACAATCCAGCATCGAAACATCAATCTTTTGGCCTTCGCCAGTCATAGCTCTATGATACAAAGCCATAGAAACACCAATCGTAGTAAATAACCCGGCGATGATATCCCCTACGGAAGCACCTACCCTTGTTGGCTCGCCGCCCTCCTGCCCTGTAATACTCATAATACCGCCCATAGCCTGGACTATAATATCATAGGCTGGTTTAAGTTTATAAGGTCCTGTTTCGCCAAACCCTGAACATGCTGCGTAGATAATTTTTGGATTAATTTCTTTCAAAACATCATAACCTAGACCAAACTTTTCCATTGTACCCGGACGATAGTTCTCCAGAACAACGTCAGCCTTTTCAACCATCTTCTTGAACAGGTCTCTTGCACCTTGTTCTTTAAAGTTTAAAGTCATCGAACGTTTGTTGCGGTTGAGACTCATATAATAAGCACTCTCTTTGCCTACAAACGGCCCGAAAGCGCGGGAATCGTCACCTACGCCAGGTTGTTCAATCTTAATGATATTAGCACCAAAGTCTCCCATCATCATCGCTGAATACGGACCTGCCAATACACGTGTTAAGTCAAGTACAACAAGATTTTCCAATGGTTTCAAACAAAACACCCCCAAATATTGATTAAAATATATTAATAACATTAATAACTAGCTAAAGCAAAACTTGAGTATCCATATAATACAACGCTCTGCAAGGAGTATCCTTGCAGAGCATAAAAACATTTAATTTTTATTTACAGTCCCAAAACACCAAAGAAGAAGTAGCAAACAATACCTGATACTACAGACATCGCCAAGCCCCAGATCAATAATTTACGAAATAACTTGCCCTTATCTTCTTATTCTCCTGCTGATGCGATACACAATGCACCCAATGTTGACAAAGGAGATGTATCAACTAAGTGGGCTCCTACATTAATTGATGTAATAATGGCAATAGGGTCGCCTCCAGTAAGTTCTACAAGCCCTGGAACCATCGGCAGGAACATCGGCATTACTACACCGGATGAACTGGAGTAGGCAGATATTACAGCCGGTACAAAGCTTACCCAGAAATTGATAGTGACCGGACCGGATACCGAAGCCATGATGTTAACCAAAAAGTTCAAGCCACCAGCCTTATCCATAACATCGATTAAAACAGAAACGCCGCAAACCATCATAATAACGCCCCATGGCATCACTTTTATAGCAGACTTGCTGTTACCTGCCCCCGTCAGCATCAATACACAGGCGAGAACAAAAGAAATCGAGCCGACATTAGAAAGCATGTTAGTAAATGACTTCGGCAAAATAGCTTTGACGCCTGGAAGACCTGGTACAACAACCAAAACAATCAAAAGAGCAATCATGGCGAGAGTCAAAATCTGAGCCTTGTTGAAAGGTTCGGGTTTCGGCGCTAATTCATCTATATTAAGCGCTTTACCTTTTTGATTTCTTATCCAGGCCAAACCACCCATTATGAAGAAACCGCCAATGTTTACAAAAGTTTGTGCAACTTCGGCGTTAAAATGAATTTTCCATGCCAGCCAGTTAAGCGACTCTGGAGGAATGGACAAGGCTGGTGCAATCTTGGCAATAATTCCGTTGGAGATAATGCCTGTTGGTGCAACTGGAGAGAAAGCAGCTCCGTTTGCAGCCCCCACGACCACCAAAGTCATCAGGAATGCCGGCATATTGACACGTGCGGCAATTGCCATTGCCATAGGAGCGATTAAGGCACATCCAGCAATGTTGCCTGGTCCAATTGTAGTTATAAAAGTTGTTAATATGAAAATAATTAAAGGAATAAGAGCCGTATTACCTTTACATAAACGCACAGAATAAACTGTAAGCTTTTCCATCGTGCCATTTGACTGAGCCATTCCGAACAAGAATGTAACGCCTATCAATATCATAAATAATGATAAAGGAAAGGCCCCCATAACTTTTGAGCCAGTCAAATTACCCCAAATACCACCAACCAAAATGGCAAAACCGATACCCAAGAATCCGACATTTAGCTCGTCATTTACGCAACTAATTGCAACCAAGACGACTAACGCAATAATTGACATTAAAGCAGCTGTAGAAATGTCCATCATAATCGTTTCTCCTTACTTATATTAGATTATGTGCATCATAATTAACGCGACCCTAGTCTTAATACTAAGTAACTTGTCACTATATTCCTTTGAAGATGAACTCCCTATAGTTTCCGGCTTTTGCATAAATATGATAGTGCCTCTTTAAATGGTTAACGGCACCCATATATGCATACTTGTAAGCAATAGAAATATCGACCTGCGACTGGCAAAACTGCCTGGACTTTGCTCTGAAGCTTAATTCGTACGTAGGCACCTCCTCTTTAATGAAGTTGCTAAAGAATAATTGGGTGTTCATCCAACTTGACTCAAACTTAAAAACATTTGCGGCACAACAGTTCAATCATAAACAACATTAACAATAACCGGTTGCTTCCCTTTTCTTACCGCGTCGCGTCGAAATGTCGATGTATAGGTTAATCCCATAAAAAGCCAGAAAACAGTACTGCCAAGAATTGTCCAGATAATATCCCACGAAAAATAATGGGCCATTACTTTGCCAAAAGTTGCGCCCGCTAATGCGAAAAGGGTAGGTATGCTGTAAATAATTATTTTTGCCTTCTTTTCGTCTAATTCTTGCATCTCTATCTTTACTTTCATGCCTTCCTTAGCCTCAATTTTATTCCAGCAATCAAGATATTTAGGCAAACTCTTGACTTCATTATTATCCTGAATGGTTTTCACCTTTGCTCTTTCGCCTTTACGCTCCACTATGAAGCCCTGAATCTCAGGCATCATCTCAACTCCTCCAACACGGTATACTATTAGTATGCAAATATATACAAATATCCAACACTAAAAATAACTCCATAAATTGCAACAAATACGACTACGCCCTGCCATGTCCTCGGGTAGCCGAAATTAATATATTCACCTAAAAAACCTTTTCTGTTAAAAAATGTCTGCTTTGTACGGTGCTTAAACCATTTAAGTTTGTTTTCTGCACCAATAGCCCTTGCCACTCCAAAAATATACACAAAAGAAAGAAAGAAAACCTGTAAAATTCTGCCAGCCACTTCAATATTAGTTACTTCTGTCATGAAGATAAACCTCCTAAAATCAAAAAATAATTATATTACAATAATTTTATTCGGAAAAGTTTAAAAACTTTTCCGGCATTAGTTTCCTAAGCTCTCTCATAAATCTATCACTGCCCTTAAATATAACCGCCGCCAAATGCTTTTTCTCTCTAAAAACCAGTAGACGCTGCGGATTCGGATCCATTGACGAATAACGATGTATATAATGACCAATTTTTGTCTTTTTAAAAAAACTGCGGACATAATTATTGGTAAAACTTTCTGTATTATTTAAATTAACCACATATGTTCTCTTAATTCCTAAGCCATGACTAACAATGACAAATTCATTTTCAGTTAAAATATAAGTATACCTGAAACAGCAACGCCAAAACCACATAATAAGAAACAAAATACTATATCCCCATCCTAATAAATTGGGTTTGCCTAAAATATAGGTATTGTGCCCCTCGTATAAGAAAGAGACACCAATTAATGCCAAAGCACCGTACATATATATCTTTCTTTCTGAACTAACAGCAGATTCTTCCCTGTACAACTCCATCCAAAAATCCCTCCGAATAATGTAACTAAATAGACCCTGATCTGAATCAAGTCAAAGATTGGCACGTAAACCCATAATCAGACGAATACTCTGGACTAATTATAACAAATTATGTCCAGTATTGATACATTTTCTTGGGTAATACATCTAAAAGTTTTTACGCAAAACAATTATAAATGTTATATATTTAACAAACAAAGGGCTGCCTCACACATATTCCGAACTTGTGTGGAGACAGCCCCTTAATTCAACTAATATTTTGTAGCTTATCTTGTATCAGATAATTATTTGCCTGGGAAGAAAGGCCAAGCAATAGGAATTACGATGATACAAACTATGAAGGATACGATAACAAGACCTGTACCTGCTTTAACATAGTCCATGAATTTGTAACCACCAGGTCCAAGAACCAAAGTATTAGGTGGTGTACCTACAGGAGTTGCAAATGCGCAAGAAGCAGCCATTGCAATAGCCATCAAAACAGCCTTAGGATCTGCACCTAATTGTTTAGAAATAGCGATACCGATAGGGCACAACAAAGCTGCGGAAGCTGTGTTGGACATGAACTGGGTCAAGAAGCAAGAAAGAATGAACAGAATTGCTGTAACGAGCAATGGGGATGGACTACCACCCATAAGACCTACTGTCCATTGTGCAATAAGTTTACCAGCGCCGGTTTTATCCATAGCGGTTGAAACAGGCATCATGCCAGCAAACAAGAAGATAGTAACCCAGTCAATGGATTGATAAGCTTGTTTCTCTGTCAAACAACCAGTCAAAACGGCAACAATAGCACCGATGATGGCAGCCATTTCAAGAGTAATCCATTTGAAATCCAAAGCCATAACAACAACTACAACAACGAGAATTGCTGCGGAAATGTATTGCTTCGTAGCGCTTGTAGCTGAAGCTTCGATTTCTTGTTCAATATCCTGGTCTGCTGAAAGTACAGCCTTCGGCAGTAAATGTTTGCCGATAAACATCATATAAAGAATGCCAACCAAGGTAAGAGGAATACCAACTTTTGCGTATTCGAAGAAACCGAATTGATTAGCAATGCCGGCAGCCTGTAACGCACCGTTAGCAATGATGTTAGGAGGCGTACCAACCATAGTAATGGTTCCGCCAAGACCAGCGGCAAAGGCCAATGGCATTAATTGACGGGAAGCAGGAATTTTTGCAGCTGCGCAGATACCAAGAACAACCGGCATCAAGCAGGCAGCAGTACCTGTATTGGAAAGAACTGCGGAAAGACCAGCTGCAATTACCATAATACCGAACATCAGGCTGTTTTCGCCTGTGCCTGATATTCTAACAACGGCAGCACCAAGTTTTTGGGCAAGACCAGTGTGGAACATGGAAGCTCCAACTACAAACATACCTGCGAAAAGTACAACTGTTGAGTTAGATAAGCCGGAAAATACTGTTTTGATAGGAATAAAGCCGAGAAGACCGCAAGCGATAGCACCACCCATAGCTGTAATCGCCAAAGGAATCATTTCAGTAACGAATAATAATGCAACAACAGCCAACAAAATGAGACATTTAACTGCAGGTGTCATAATTTTATCCTCCTTTTTTTTGTGGGTTATATTTTTTGTTAATTAATCAGAGGATGTATCCTTATTTAATTGCAATAGTTAATATTCCTGCTGACTAATTAACGCTGGCTAATCTTGCGGCTGCTGATAAAATCATCAACCGCAATAAAAGCCTTTAAAATTCAGCAGAAATTATTTAGCAACCGGTCCAATCATAGCAAGCATAGCGCCAGCTGCAACAGCTGTGCCGATAACGCCGGCCACATTTGGGCCCATAGCATGCATTAAGAGGAAGTTGGACGGATTAGCTTTCTGACCAACTATCTGCGATACACGGGCAGCCATAGGAACTGCCGATACGCCGGCAGAACCAATCAAAGGATTGATTTTGCCACCAGACATGGTTTTCATAATCTGTCCAAAGATAACACCAGCAGCAGTACCTGCCGCGAATGCAACTAGGCCAAGGAATATGATTAGAATTGTTTGATAGTTGAGGAAGCTTTCAGCATTCATTGTCAAACCGGTACCAGTAGCCAGCATGATGGTTACTGTGTTCATCAAAGCGTTTTGTGCTGTATCAGAAAGACGATCCAGACAGCCTGCTTCTTTGAACAAGTTACCCAACATCAGCATACCGATAAGAGCGGTAACTGGTGGGAGCAATAAGCTGATTACGATAGTTGTTACAACCGGGAACACGATCTTTTCAAACTTAGTTACAGGACGTAATTGTTCCATGACAATTTTACGGTCTGCTTCAGTAGTAAACATTTTCATGATTGGCGGTTGAATCAACGGAACCAAAGACATGTAGGAATAAGCAGCAACGGCAATCGCACCCAGAAGGTTTGGAGCCATTTTAGCAGCCAGATAAATTGCAGTCGGGCCGTCAGCACCACCGATAATACCGATAGCAGCTGCTTCCTGAACAGTAAAGCCAAGGAACATAGCGCCCAGAAGGGAAATAAATACACCAGCCTGAGCAGCAGCGCCCAAAAGCAAAGTCTTTGGATTAGCAATCAGCGGACCAAAGTCCGTCATCGCACCAACGCCGAGGAAGATCAACGGCGGGAATATTTCATTATGTATTCCAAAGAGGATTACTTGCATAACACCAGGATCGGTTTCGAAACCAGTCTTTGGAATGTTAGCCAAAAGACAACCAAAAGCAATCGGAGATAGCAGAAGCGGCTCAAATCCTTTGCCAAGAGCAAGGTATAAGAGAACGCAGCCAACAATAATCATGATAGCATTACCCATAGTAAATGCCGCAAAGCCGCTATCATTCCAGATTGCTTGTAAAGCAACGATAAAAGCGTCCATTTAATAGCCTCCTAAAATAATTTAAATGACGTTGGTAGAGCTATGCTTAATGCTCCATGCAAAACACTTGTCAGCCAAACAAGTCCGACTAGAGAACGGTCATCGGGTCACCGAGGTGACATTTTGCGGAGCGCTTATGCTAGCTTCTTAAAATATTAAATTGTATTGCTGAAAGATACTAATTAGAGAACGATCATTGGGTCGCCAGTGTTAACATTTTGACCAGCGCTGATACGTACTTCGGAAACAGTGCCATCTACTGGAGCCATGATTTCGTTTTGCATTTTCATAGCTTCAAGAATCATGAGAACGTCGCCAGCTTTAACAGCGTCACCAGCTTTAACAGCTACGGACATTACCTTACCAGGCATTGGAGCACTAACAACGGTTGCGCCTGCAGCGACTGGAGCAGCAGCTGGAGCTGGAGCAGCAGCTGGAGCTGGAGCAGCAGCTGGAGCTGGAGCAGCAGCTTTAGGAGCTGGAGCAGCAGCTTTAGGAGCTGCGCTAACAGCGCCGCCTAATTCTTCAACTTCTACTTCATAAGCAGTACCATTAACAGTAATGTTGAACTTTTTCATGAATAAAAATCCCCCTTAAAATACTTTATTTCACATTAGTAAATTAGAAACATTCTTTACGAGCGCTGATAGCCTCGATACGAGCATTTTGTGACCAACCTGCTGCCGATAAACGACGTACGCAGGCAATCTGTGAGCTGGAATAACCGTAAGCTGCTACTGCAGCTGCGATAACAGCCATTACTTCAGCATCACTTTTTTTAGCAGGTGCCGGAGCTGCAGCCCTAGGAGCTGCTGCTGGTGCTACCGCTGGTTTAGCACTTTTTTTTTGCGTTGGGTCTACCATTTTGATTACATTCATAATACCGCCCAATGCAGCCAAAACCGCGAAAACTATGGTCATGTTGATAAGAGCTATCAACCAAGGGTTAGTTGTTGTTGGTCCCATTTAATTCACCTCACATTCAGAATTTTAATGAAGTTCCATCGAATAATGCCGAGAATTAGAGTGGAATATTGCCATGGCGTTTTGCCGGGCGAGTTTCACGTTTGGACTCCAGCATGTGCAACGCGTTGATGATGGTAGGACGGCTATCTTTTGGTTCGATAACCATGTCAACCATACCGCGGATAGCAGCTTGGTAAGGAGTAGCAAAGTTTTCAATGTATTCTTCGGTTTTAGCTTTAACATCAGGATCATTTTTGAAGATGACGTTAGCAGCGCCTGCAGGTCCCATAACTGCGATTTCAGCAGTTGGCCATGCAATAACTTGGTCAGCGCCAAGATCTTGAGAGCACATTGCCAAATAAGAACCGCCGTAAGCTTTACGAGTAACCAAGGTAATCTTAGGTACTGTAGCTTCGGAGTAAGCATAAAGCATCTTTGCGCCGTGACGGATGATGCCGCCGTACTCTTGGTTAGTGCCAGGCAGGAAGCCAGGAACGTCGACAAGGTTCAGCAAAGGAATGTTGAAAGCGTCGCAGAAACGAATGAAGCGGGCAGCTTTATCGGAACAGTTGATATCAAGGCAGCCAGCCATTACTTTTGGTTGGTTAGCAATAATACCTACAGTTTGTCCGTCCATGCGTGCGAAGCAGGTAATGATATTAGTTGCATAATATTGTTGTGATTCATAGAACTCGCCATTGTCAACAATGCTCTTAATGACTTCTTTCATGTCATAAGGTGCATTGGAGTTATCAGGAATAAGGCTGTTCAATGCTTCGTCGGTCCTCATCGGATCGTCGCCAGTTTCAACGATTTGAGCAGGCTCCATGTTATTGGAAGGAAGGAAGCTCAGAAGGTAACGAATTTGTTGCAAGCAGTCTTCGTCGTTTTCCGCTGCGAAGTGCGCAACACCGGAAACGGAGTTATGAGTCATAGCGCCGCCGAGTGCTTCTTGGGTAACTTCTTCACCGGTAACAGATTTAACAACTGCAGGACCGGTAATGAACATTTTAGCAGTGTTCTTTACCATGTAGATGAAGTCTGTAATAGCCGGGGAATAAACTGCGCCGCCTGCAGATGGTCCCATGATTGCAGAAATCTGTGGAACTACGCCGGAAGCAATAGTGTTTTCGAAGAAAATTTTGCCGTAACCAGCAAGAGCGTCAATAGCTTCTTGGATACGAGCACCGCCGGAATCGTTCAGGCCAACAAGTGGAGCACCCATTTTGAGTGACAAACGTTGTACTTTTACAATTTTAGCTGCATGCATTTCACCAAGGGAACCGCCTTCAACAGTGAAGTCTTGTGCGAACACATAAACCAAACGGCCGTCAACTGTACCATAACCAGTTGTTACGCCTTCACCAGGAAGTTCTTTTTTCTCCATACCGAAATTTGTGCAACGGTGTTGCACGAAGCGATCAAGTTCAACAAAGCTGCCTTCATCAAGGAGCAATGCGATCCTTTCGCGTGCAGTCAGTTTGCCGCTTTCGTGTTGTTTAGCAACACGTTTTTCGCCGCCGGCTGCCATGATCTTTTCGGATTTTTTGATCATTTTCTCAATTCTTGCTTGAGTAGACAAATCATTACACCTCCGTCTAAATTGGGTAAGCTAATTTATTTACACCACATTGTGGGTGTAGCCAACCTTAATGTCTCCTAAGAGACAAGTAGATATTGCGCTTAATATAAATAACTAAAATTATTTATGAGGAGCGCAGAGTTCAAGAAGAATACCAACAGATTTCGGATGAACGAAAGCAATGTCCATTCCGCCAGCGCCGCCACGCGGAGCTTTATCAATCATTGCAGCGCCTCTAGCTTGTACATCAGCGATAGCAGCTTCGATATCGTCAACACGAACTGCAACGTGTTGGATGCCTTGGCCGTTTTTCTCAATGTATTTAGCGATTGGGCTTTCTGGAGAGGTTGCAACTAAAAGCTCGAATAGAGTTTCGCCGCAAGGAATGAAAACAGTTTTAACTTTTTGTTCTTCAACTGTTTCTTCACCAGTGCAGGTCAAGCCAAGAACCTCAGTGTAGAATTTTTTGGATACATCCAAATCTTTGCAGGCAATACCAATGTGGTCAACACAGATACATTTAAACATGTAAATCTCCTCCTTAGAAATATAATGCTATTTAATAATGTTACTTAAGAACACTATCAACAATTTTATCTACTACCGAATATGGGTCAATCTCACGATTTTGCAATTTGAGTATTGTATTGGCAAAATCTTCGGTAGCTACTACCTTTTTATCAACGTAACGGCTTAACCTATCGTTAACCATAGCCGTAACCTCTGATTTTATACGGTTAGCACGAATCTTCTCGATCTTGCCTGTTTGGAAAAGGAATTTTTTGTGTTCTTCAATAGAATCAACAACTTCTTGAATTCCTTCGTCCTTGCTGGCAACAGTACGATTGATTGGTGGCCGCCATTCAACATTCTCTTGGTTTAGCTCCAGCATCATTTCGATTTCGATATTCAGTTTGTCAACGCCTTCACGGTCAGCCTTGTTAATGGTGAAAAGATCACCAATTTCAAGAATACCAGCTTTAATAGCTTGGATATCGTCACCGAGACCCGGAACAACGACAACCATTGTTGTGTCGGCAGTTTTGACAATATCTACCTCGGACTGTCCTACCCCTACAGTTTCAACGATTATAACGTCAATGCCATAAGCATCCATTAATTTTACTGCATCGCCTGATTTTTGAGACAGGCCGCCCAGGCTTCCGCGCGTAGCCATACTACGAACGAAGATGCCCTCGTCAGCAATCAGGTCCATCATTCTGATACGATCGCCAAGAATAGCTCCGCCAGAGTAAGGACTGGTCGGGTCAATTGCGACAATACCAATGGTCTTGCCACGCTTACGGTATTCTTTGGCCAATTTATCTGTTAATGTACTTTTACCAGCACCAGGTGGTCCAGTAATACCAATGACGTAAGCATTACCTGTATGAGGATAAATCTGTGTCATAATGCTGACAGCTTCATCATATTCATTTTCCACAGCCGTAATAGCCTTTGATAGTGCTAAACGGGAGTGGTTTAATACGCCTTCAACAATATTCAAATGAGCACACCGCCTTGTTGAGGTTCTAGAATAATCATAGGAGATAGCCGGGGATTAATCCCGGCTATCTGATTTTTAAGTTACCTCTTATTTTACGTTAGCGTTGATGTATTCAACGATTGCGCTGGTCGGGGTTCCTGGAGTGAATACTTCAGATACGCCAGCAGCTTTGAGGCCAGGAATATCAGAATCAGGAATAACGCCGCCGCCGATAGTCAATACATCGGTCATGCCTTTAGCTTTCAATAATTCAACAACTTTTGGGAACAAAGTGTTGTGAGCGCCGGAAAGCAAGCTCAAAGCAACAACATTTACGTCATCTTGTAATGCGGATTCAGCGATTTGTTCCGGAGTTAAACGAATACCGGTGTAAATTACTTCGAATCCAGCGTCGCGCAATGCACGAGCAACAACTTTAGCACCACGGTCATGACCATCAAGACCTGGTTTTGCTACTAAAACTCTAATACGTTTATCCATTATTTTCCCTCCCTAATTGTTTCGCTTACAGTGCTACGTTAGATTTGTATTCGCCGAATACTTCTCTCATAACGCCGCAGATTTCGCCTTCAGTAGCATATGCATGAACTGCATCAAGAATCAAAGGCATCAAGTTGATAGAGTCGTCAGCGCAAGCTGCTTTCAATGTAGCCAAAGTCTCAGCAACTTTAGCGTTATCGCGTTTAGCTTTTAATGCAGCAATTTTCTTAGCTTGCAATTCGCCAACAGAACCATCTACGCGAAGCAAGTTTTTCGGTGCTTCTTCTTCTTGTTGGAATTTGTTAACGCCAACAATGATTCTCTTGCCTTTTTCAATATCCATTTGCCATTTGTAAGCGGAATCCTGGATTTCTTTTTGGATGTAGCCTTTAGCGATTGCTTCAGGAGCGCCACCAATTTCATCAATTTTCTTAATGTATTCCCAAGCTTCAGCTTCGATTTTGTTGGTCAAAGCTTCTACATAGTAGGAACCGCCCAATGGGTCAACTGTATCAGCCAAGCCGCTTT
>JAAYVM010000097.1 GCA_012517145.1 Acholeplasmataceae bacterium | reverse complement strand
AGGCTACAGTCTCATTGTCCATATGATTAGTAGGTTCATCCAGTATCAATAAATCAGAAGGGCGCACCAATACACCAGCTAATGCCACCCGTTTCTGCTGACCGCCGGAAAGTTGTTCAATAGGCTGTGAGAAATCTGTAATTCCCATCTGGGTCAAAATACTCTTGGCCTCGCTCTCCAACTGCCAGGCATAAGAAGCATCCATTTGTTGTTGAGCGGAGAGGAAGGCAACTTGCAAAGCGTGGTCTTCAGGATTTTCCCCCACAGCCTTTAAAGTCGTTTCATAATTACGAATTATCCGCATAAGCTGGGATTCACCACAAAAAACCTGTTCTAAAACGGTTGCTCCGCTGATAATTTCCGGATTTTGCGGCAAATATTCAATGACTGTACCATTACTGACAGTAATGGCCGCGCCTTCACCCGCTTCATTTTTAGCAATATCACGGAGCAAAGTTGACTTACCGCAGCCATTGACGCCGATAACACCTATTTTATCGCCCATATCCACGCTAAAACTAATATCCTTAAATAAAACACGTTCACCATATGTATGTGTGAGCTTTTCAACTGTAATAATCATTGCACATTCTTTCCTTTCAGTACTCACAACATTATAACACAAAACCACTTACCCTTGAGCGCCAAGAGTATCCTGTCCCGGTCACTGCAAACGAAAACCGACGTAACCAAGAGCTACGTCGGTTTAACTATTTATCCGTTTTAATCTGGTAACTTTCACCGTCTGTGATAATTTTTACATTGCCGTTATCAGCTGTATTATAATACTTTGCCCCCACCTTGGATAAACGTTTCAAAGTTACCTGATGAGGAAACCCATATTCATTTTCCTTGCTGTAACTGGCGATAGCAACTTCCGGGTTCACAGCTTCCAGCCAGGCAGCAGTATTTGAATACTTGCTTGTGTGATGCGCTACTTTCAAAATTTGTGAACGAACCTTGTCCTTGGCAAAAGCTTGCAAAATTCTTGCTTCGGTTTCGCTCGTCGCATCAGCCGCCAGCATCATTGTAAAGTGCTTATAAACTAGTCTCATCACAATGCTATTGGCATTCAGGTCAGACCTGGTATCCTTTAACAAAGGTTCCTGCGGCCCAAGCACTTCCAGTACAGCACCGTCGCTGCCGAATTCAATCCTGTCAGAAGCCCGCAAAAGTGCAAAAGGTATTTTCTTTTCTTTCACAGTTTTTAAATACTTCTGATACATCTTGGAAGTCGTTACTTGTCCTGAGTCGTAAATCTTACCAACCTCAAAATTTTTGAGGACAGCATTCATTCCGCCGATATGATCAGCATGAGGATGTGTCGCTATCAAAACATCTACTTTTTTCACACCTATTTTTTTGAGCTCAGCTACCAGTTTATCCGCACTGTCACTGAGGCCTGAATCTACTAGAATATTTTTACCTTCAGTCTGGAGTAAAATGGCATCCGCTTGTCCAACGTCAAGCACCGTCACAGTCATTTTCTCCTGCGCAACTGTTTTACCCAGCGCCTTATTATCGGTTTTATTTCCACAGCCTACGAGCAGCAGGCAAAGGAAGATACTGACCAATAACAATAAATTTTTCTTCATCGCTTACCCCTCTGTGCTTCCCTACATTCCGGCAAGATCAGATAACTTCCACCTTCAGATTCGGATTTTCAGCAGCAGCTTCGTCAAAGACCGTCAAAAGTCTCTCGCCATATTCACCCAGATGTTCATCATCCGCTACTTCCTGTGGCAAAACAATAGTCATTGATTCATCGATATCTGTCAGAAAATCGTAAATTTCGTCTAAAGTCTCACAATCTGCAGGTAAGGATAAAGCATCCTGCAGGTACAGATGCAATTGTTCCGGTAATGTAAATTCCGCAATTTCCAAAATAATCTTTTTCATTTTTATCCCCCCTTATTGACATCACTCATAAATTAATCTGTGTCGATATCCGTCCCAAATCGACACCGGCTGAAAACCATGTTCAGCTGACTTCGAGTCACTATTATACTCACACCAAAAATAAAAATCAATACTTTTTTCCTGGTATTTTTAAGCATTTTTCGGCACTTGAACAAAAACATTTTTATCCGTTTAAAAATGTTTTTAGTGTCACAAATTCATGCTTCAGGAGCAAGGTCACTACTCAACTGTCTTTTTCAAAGATACAAATCGTATGAAAATTGCATAAGCTGCTATAACAAGAAAAGTAACGGCAAAAATGTTCATCAAAACCATATAACTCCCGGTATTCTCTCTGACGAAAGAAGTCAAAAGCGGTCCGGTAATGCCTGCCATCGCCCAAGCTGAGAGAATCCTGCCATGAATAGCCGCCAGTTCCTTGGTTCCAAAAACATCGGAAAGGAAAGCAGGCATGGTAGCAAAACCTCCGCCATAACAGGAAATGATAATATAAAATAGTACAGGAAACCATACAGGGCTCGCTGTCTTGGTCAATAGGTAAAAGGCCACTGCCTGAATAAGAAAAAAGGCAATAAAGGTATTAGCTCTGCCCAAATAGTCGGAAGCCGCAGACCAGCCTAAGCGTCCAAGTCCGTTAATAATGCCGATAATACCGACAACGACCGCCGCACTCATAGCCGACATGCCCGCAATCTCCTGCATCATCGGGCTTGCTACTGACAGCAGGCTGATACCGCAGGTAATATTGATGTAGAGATAAAGCCAAAGCACATAAAACATTTTCATGTGCATCGCTTCTTTCAGTGAAATGTGTTTGCCGAGGAATCTGGCTGTGACTTGTTCTGCTCCTTTATTTTCCTTCGGCGGCTCAAGATATAAGGCAGATGGCAGCATGATGACAAGATAAAGGGAGCCCAGCGTTAAAAAGCAGTAAATCAAGCCGACTTGCTCAATCAAAAACTGAATGATAGGGCTGGCAAACCAGGCGCCAAAGCCAAAACCCATAATTGCAAGCCCTGTGGCAAACCCGCGTTTTTCCGGAAACCATTTAATCAAAGTGGAAACAGGCGTAATATAGCCTATACCCAAACCTATACCGCCGATAATACTGTAAAATAAATAAAGGAGAGGCAAACTGTTCGTAGAGACTGCCAAGCCTGCGCCTAACATACCAGTTGAGAAAAATAAGGCTGAGACAATCCCTGACTTACGCGGGCCGTATTTTTCAACATACTTGCCAAGAAAAGCGGCAGACATTCCCAAAAAGAATATTGCCAGGCTAAAAGCCCACTGCACATCGCGCAGGCTAACACCCATCTCGTGCATTACCGGTTTAGTAAAAACGCTCCAGGCATAAACACTACCGATAGAAATATGGATGCCAACTGCTGAAAGTGCAATAAAATTTCTGTTTTTGTTACGCCAATCTGTAGAAAAAGACATTAAAATTCCCCATTCCCTTGATTTAATATAAGTTTTTAAAAAACAGGGAACTTTGTAGCCCACCTGTCAAAATTCGTAAATCAACCGGTTAAAACCAACTCTGCCAAAGCTAATGGCTGCAGATATTCGCCATTTTTATATGCACGCATATTGCCGCCGGAAATTTCATCGATCAGAGCTATCTTTTTCTCTTTACCAACCCTGCCGAATTCAAATTTAATGTCATACAGCTCTATCCCCTTTTTTTGGAGTTCTTCCCTTACGATATCAGCAATTTGTCTGGTCAGGGCTTTCAGAGTTTCGTACTCAGAATCAGTAAGAATCCCTAAAGCCACCAAGGCATCTTTTGTAATTGGCGGATCTCCGAGTACATCATCCTTCAGAGTTACTTCTACCAATGCCGGTAAAACTTGTCCTTCCTCTGTACAGTAAGCGCCATAGCGTTGGTAAAAGCTGCCGGCAGCCCGAAAACGACAAATTACCTCTAACCCCTTACCAAAAACTTCTGCTGGTTTGACCTTCATCGCAACTTTTTCAAAATCAGCAGCAAGGTAATGGGTTGGAATGCCTTTTTCGTTAATTATATCGAAAAAATGCTTGGTTAGTTTCAGCCCTGCCAATCCGGCACCTGCAATGGTCAGCCCAATTGCATTAGAACCCGGATCAAATACGCCTGCACTTCCAGTACACTCATCCTTAAATTGCAGAAGATAATTGCCGTCGGCAAGCTTATAGACATTTTTGGTTTTACCAACATAAACCAGTTCCATAAACATTCCTCCGTATTAGTGTATATAATTTATTTTTATACTACACTTATTCCTTTTCATTATATAATAGTGCTATAATGACAGCAATGGTTTTATTTAATCACAAAAGTAATTTAACTTGCTAATTACTGTCAGCTGAACGATAATATTACCATAGAAAATTCCAAAGGTGTGACTCTATGTCTGATTCAAAGTATTTCCATATGTTCAAAGTATTTTTTAAGATAGGGCTCTTTACAATTGGCGGCGGCCTGGCCATGATCCCGGTCATCAGAGATGAATTTGTGGAGAAACAGCAATGGATTAACGATGAGGATATAACTGATGTACTGGCTATTTCTCAATCCATGCCCGGCGTTATTGCAATCAATGCTTCGACCTTTCTTGGTTACCGTCTGGGTGGTTTAACGGGAGCATTTGTTTCAACGCTCGGCGTTGTTCTCCCTTCTTTTATCATAATTTTGCTGATTGCCCTCCTCTTTACAGATGAAATTGGCAGCAATCATTATGTCAGCAGCTTTTTTAGCGGTGTCAACGCTGCTTTAGCAGCACTTTTGCTGGCAGCTTCCATAGAACTTGGCAAAAAATCTGTCAAAGACTATGTAGGCGCTGCTATAGCAGTTTTTTCCGCACTGGCAATCGCTGTCTTCGACCTTGATATAGCTTTAGTAGTCATTCTTTCTGGGTTGACCGGTTTCCTTTACTACAAACGTAAAGGGGCTGATAAACTATGATTATTTACTGGGAACTGTTCTCCGTTTTTTTTAAAATCGGTCTTTTCTCCTTCGGCGGCGGTTTAGCTATGATTGCTTTCATTCAGCAGGAAATAATAAGCCGCGGTTGGCTTACACCGGCCGAATTTGCCCAAATTGCCACCATTTCGCAAATGACTCCCGGCCCTGTAGCAGTCAACGCCGCTACTTTCGTGGGTGCAAGAGTTTGTGACAGCAGTGCTTTGGCTTCCTTTACAGGTTCTTTGGTTGCTACCCTTGGAGTAAGTCTGCCATCTTTCATTCTCGTCCTGCTGATTGCCGATTCTCTCAAAAGATTTAGCTCTTCGCCGGTCGTTAAATCTGTTGTACTTGGTATCAGGCCAGCCGTTATAGGGTTCTTGCTTTCAGCTGTTGTTGTCTTTCTTAAACTGGCTCTTTTCCCGCTGTTGCCAAATTCAACTTTTAGCAAATTCAATCCTTTTGGCCTTTTCCTTGTCTGTTTTTTATTTTACCTGCACTATTATCGAAAAGTATCGCCTATCCCTTTAATCCTGCTTGCCGGCTTACTCGGGTTTTTCTTCTACTGAATTAAATACGGCTATTACACAAAAAATTAACCCCAAAACAAGTTGTTACACTGTTTTGGGGCTTTCTTATGTCCATTTATTTTTCAGTCTGACAGTATTCAGCTGCAACCCAGCCAATATTACCGTTATTTCTTTTGACTTTACACCAATCACGATCATTAGCATTTACTTTATCTAAAAGTTCAACGTTTTCGCCTTTAACAAACAAATCGAGCACATCAGCATTTACATTAGGTTCACTGCGCATACGTACATCTTCGCCTGTGATAAGACATTTTTCAGCATTATTTGCGGGGAAGCTTTCAGAAGTCCTCTTGCAGTACTGAGTCGCCACCCAGCCAACATCATTATTTTTTCTTGCCACATAAGTCCAGGACAAACCATCCGCCATTTGTTGCTTCCCCAAACGAACTAACTCGCCATCCTGCAAGACGCCAAGGATTTTGGTATTCAGTCCAGGTTGGGCACGCAATCTGACTTCCGTGCCGACAATACTACCTTCCTCCAGTTTCTCCAACTTATCGGCGGCTGTCGTTTCCTTAGCCCTGGTTTCATCAGCTGCTGTCAAATCAACTTCGATTTCTCCCAAAGCTTTATCTGCAATGTCACCTGAGTGATAAACAGCAATGACATTGTCATCAGTATCTATATAATAGTTATCGGGGTATAGCAGCGTTTTTTCCTTTTCAAGTTTATAGACGTATTTTAGACCATCCTGCGCACGGTTCAGCACAGCCTCCTTGTTATAATAATTGCTTAGGTCTATAGTTTTGCCTGTAGTAAGATTATAGTTCAAGCCATAAGTCGTCACTGTTTTCTTCTTATCCATGGTATTATTTTCTATTTTCAGTGCCATACTTAAAGTGTTATTCGCATTCTTATAAATATAATATCTTAACTTGCCTTTGCTGCCGGCATCTTCTACACTCGTATAAAATTTCTGCACATATTTGTCAATGTCTGTATTAATCAAATCCTGGGCAGCTTCGCTTGCCAAACCATAGACCATGGGATATTGAGCATCAAATAACTCTTCGTTCCTCGTTACCGTACGAATGTTGGCGCTTCCCAGATCTTCCGCTTCGACATTATAAATTTCTGCGCCAAACATGATATATATAACAAGACAAGTCGAAAAAAACATACGAAATACATGTCTACAAAAAGCCATTATTTATCGGACCTCCATAATAATCGTTGATATTTTGAACGGCTAACAAATGCAAACTACTGTTCCTTTATTCTGCTATAAACAAAATTTCTGTCGCGACGCACTTTAAAAATCCGAAAAAGTCCGGAAACCAGCAGAATGCCGAGCGATATCGCTCCGGCTTCCAGAGAAGCTTTGATCAGTTTTTCCATTCCGATAGAATATGCATTCATCATCATATAGTACATGCCCTGGTAGATAGGTAAGCCCGGCACTAAAGGCACAATACCGGGGATGGCAAAAACAGTAACCGGCTGTTTATAGATGCGGGCAAAAAGCTCACTCATTAGTGAAAGTGCAACAGTGCCGCAAAAGATGCTCAAAGGTGAACTATAGCTTAAATAGTCACGCATCAGTAGATAAACTGCCCAGCCAACCGTCCCGATCAATCCGGCAGGAAGCAAAGTCCTTTTGGGCGCATTAAAAAGAACTGCAAAAGCAGTTGTTGCTATATAAGAAAACAAAATAGAAACCAACATCTTAACTTACCTCCCTAGGCCAGCCAGATACGAAGAACTACGGCAATACCGACCGCCAGCGACGCAGCAAATAAGAACGCTTCGGCAATGCGCGAGTTCCCGGATAAGAGATCACCAGCCATAAAATCTCTAAGACCGTTGGTGAAGGATACACCTGGTAAAAAGGGCATAATGCCGCCAACAATTATCTTTTCCTGCGTACAATCGCTGTTAAGCTGGCAGCAGGTTAAGGCTACAAAGGCAATAATCATGCCAGCCAAAGCGTTCTCCCAAAAAGATGTAATACGTAAAACTGCCAACTGTTTGACAGCCAGCATAGCAGCAAAACCAGTAAGGAAAGCTGCCCCAAAATCAGCGAAATTACCGCCTAGCATTACAGCAAAACATGCTGCGGCAATACCAGATGCAAAACTTGTCACATACTTGGAAGGAACCGGCAGTTTCCGCAGCTCTTCCAAAAATAATTTTGTTTCTTTATACCCCAGGGACCATTTTCCAAAGCTATAAGACATTTCACTGACTGCGCTGATCAGGCTGAGATTGGTGGTACGTGCAGTCACACGTGTCATGCAAGTAAAGCCGTGTGCTTTTTCGTCACCAATGATTATAGCAGTCGGTGTAACAAAGACTTTCACATAATCCATCTTGCGCCAGGCACAAAGGCGAATAATAGTATCCTCTACCCGATAAGTTTCCGCTCCGCTGGTTAGAAGTATCTTCCCAGCGGTCAATGCAATATTTAGTACCTCTTCCTGACTCATTGCCATAACTTTTTCTGTCATTATTTTATCTCCTGTCATGACTCAGTAAATAATCTGGCAACTGCTTCTTTAAAACGGGTGGCACCGCCCATTGACGGATGCGGTACAGCGGCACATTCAACGCCATATGCGCTCAAGGTATTTGCTGCTTTCTGTCCTATCGCAATAATTTTCATGTTCGGAATCAATTCGAGAAGCATTTTGGCATAATTAATACCTATATCCAGTTCCTCCTTGCCAGGAGTCCTGTTGGTAAGCAGTCCCGTCTTTTTGTAAGGATGAAACGGAAAGATATTCCACAGAATCACTTCCATTGTTGAAAGATTATGTCTTGCTAAAGTATTCCACATCACTGTGGCCGTGGGCTCGTTAAAACCTTCGTCCTGTTGCTTTTTATTCAAATAAATACTGTCCGGTTTGCTTGTACGTCGGTATTGCCAGTCACCAAGCACACACTTCGGATTTACTGAAGCATGCTTTCCAAGCAGGATGCGTTCTGAAGTCATCGCAATTCCGGAAAAGTGTCCTCCCTGATACCCAAGGCCTTCAGCAATAAAAAGGTAGCGGGCATTGCCTCTTAATTCAAGATACCTCTTTAAATTAGCGGCGCGTATTACAGGTGCTAAAGGACTTATATCGTTTTGTTCATCATAATCAGCCCAAGGATTAAATACCAGAGGTGCATTGTATTTCTGAAGTTCCTTTAAAAATTTTTCTATCAAAATATAACCTCCAAATATAACCTTCAAAAAAGATACATTATATTTTATTCGACCAGAAGTAAAAAAAGCCTGCCGCAAAAAGGCGACAGGCTTAAAAAACATATTATTCCGATTAGTAAGTTACAGAAGAATCATCATGCCAGCAATCAAGGCAATCGTAACACCCAAAGCATTACGTTTAGCAACTTCGATTGGATTGCAGCCTGCAATACCGGCACAGATAATAGTAGCGCCAGCTATCGGAGACATTGTGCGACCAAGGGTACCGCCTAGAGCAGCAATGGAGCCCATGTCAACAATGCTGATGCCAAATTGGGCTGCGTGCGGAGTTATTGATTCGTTGAAGGCAACTGTTGCAGCATCACCGCTGCCGCTGACCATACCAAGAAGGAACGGACCGAAAGCCGCCGCAATCTTAATAACTCCTTCAGAGCTGACCATTGCTTTCAGGAAAGCAGCTACAAGGCCCATGGCCTTCATACCGCTGACAAAAACACCTACTGAAATAATGATGCTGATT
>JAAYVM010000096.1 GCA_012517145.1 Acholeplasmataceae bacterium | reverse complement strand
TGCAAAATATGCAAGCAACTGGGATTGGAGTATAAAACAACCATGGAGTTACAGGCTTCAGCAGAGAATTCTCCGTAACACTTTTCTTACCAGAAATATGACCGTTCTGGTTTATGGTGAATGGCCCGACAGAACAAAAAATATTAAACCTTTTTTTACGGCATCCTATTCTGTAAATGACCGTTTACCGGTAACAAAGAAGCCTCTTAAAGATGGGGTAAAACTTGCTTTTATAGGTACACTGACTCCGAATAAATCACCATTGGCAGGTATTGCGGTAATCAGAGAGCTTACAGCAATTGGTATAAATGCAGATATTACTTATTGTGGAGAAGGACCTGAAAGACAAAAGCTTGAGCAAGAAACTGCAGAATATGGTTTGATGGACAGAGTAAAACTGCTGGGGAATGTTGATTCGGAAAAAGTAAAAGAAGTATTTATTCAATCGCATTTTCTCATTTTCCTTTCACGTTCCGAAGGCTGGCCCAAGGCTGTTTCAGAAGCTATGTGGTGGGGTTGCCTGCCTGTCACAACCCCAGTAAGCTGTGTGCCATGGATGCTCGACAATGGCGCCAGAGGTGAACTTGTAAATGGTAATATTCAAACCATTGCATCGCTTATTGAAGAGTATTTCTTCCACCAGGAACGCTTTAATATAAAATCTGAAAAGGCCATGCAATGGAGCCGTGAATACACACTTGAGAGATTTGAGAGTGAAATAAAGAAACTTATACAAGTTGAGAATACTTCAATTAATAGATAGCCTCCATTCCGGCGGAGCAGAACGTATGTGTGTAAACATTGCAAATGTGCTCCATGAGAATGGATATGAGATTACACTTTGTGCTACCCGTGCAGGCGGACCGCTTGAAAAATTTATTAAACCAGACATCAGATTTTTTATCCTGAATAAAAAGCATTCTATCGATCTGAATGCTTTCAGGAGACTGGTTGATATTGTCAGGCAGAATAAGATTACAGTCATACATGCTCATTCAAGCTCCGTTTTCTGGGCTGTGACTCTGAAATTTTTTATTAAAAACATTAAAGTTATATGGCATGATCATCTGGGACTTAAGGTAACTGACCGGAGAACCAAATTTATGTATAAACTAATTTCAGGTAAAATTGATGCAATTATTGCAGTTAATGAGGCACTTGCAGGGTGGTCGCGAAGGAACATGAAAGTGCCTGCTGAAAAAATTATTGTCATAAATAACTTTCCCCTGCTGAATGATATAAAACGTAACAGCAACCCTGATTTTTTTACAATTGTCTGCCTGGCAAATCTGCGACCGCAGAAGGATCATGAAACACTTGTAAGGGCTGTGTCGCTTCTCGCAAAGCAGGATATTCCAAAGAAATTGAAGGTCATATTGGCGGGATCAGATGATGACAAAGATTACACTCACAGGATAAGGCGTTTGGTCAGTGATTTAAACCTGGAGCAGATCATTGAGATGCCGGGAACTGTAGAGGATACTGCCTCACTTCTTTCAGGAGCCGATTGCGGTGTACTCAGTTCGGTTTCGGAAGGACTTCCTGTGGCTCTGCTTGAATACGGAATGGCCGGACTGCCCGTAGTTGTCACTGATGTAGGGCAATGTGCAGAGGTTGTTGGCCATGGAAAGTACGCAAGA